>NZ_JBWKWD010000003.1:8758-235318 GCF_059422045.1 Pseudomonas sp. GW821-FHT02A08 | reverse complement strand
ACCTACGTCGCCAACTCCGCCTACAACGAGTTCGCCGCCGGCACCACCTACACCGACACCTTCGCGGTGAGCAGTGCGGACGGCACCCTCACTTCGGTCACCGTGCATATCCTCGGCACCAACGATGCGGCCCTGCTGTCCGCCGACATCGCCAACCTCACCGAGACCAATGCTGCGCTGACCACCGCCGGTACCCTGACCATCAGCGACGTCGACAGCGCCGTAACCTTCGTCGCGCAAACCAACACCGCCGGCAGCTACGGCCAGTTCTCCATCGGCACCGGCGGTGCCTGGACCTACGTCGCCAACTCCGCCTACAACGAGTTCGCCGCCGGCACCACCTACACCGACACCTTCGCGGTGAGCAGTGCCGACGGCACCCTCACTTCGGTCACCGTGCATATCCTCGGCACCAACGATGCCGCCGTGCTGTCCGCCGACATCGCCAACCTCACCGAGACCAATGCTGCGCTGACCACCGCCGGCACCCTGACAATCAGCGACGTCGACAGCGCCGCAACCTTCGTCCCGCAAACCAACACCGCCGGCAGCTACGGCCAGTTCTCCGTCGGCACCGGCGGTGCCTGGACCTACGTCGCCAATTCCGCCCACAACGAGTTCGCCGCCGGTATCACCTACACCGACACCTTCGCGGTGAGCAGTGCCGACGGCACCCTCACTTCGGTCACCGTGCATATCGCCGGCAGCAACGACTCACCGACGATCACTTCCAACGGTGGCGGTGCGACGGCTTCGATCAACGTGGCGGAGAACACCACGGCGGTCTCGACAGTGGCGGCGACCGATGTTGATCTGCCGGCACAAACGCTGAGCTACAGCATCGTCGGCGGAGCGGATGCCACGAAGTTCTCGATCGTTTCAGGCACGGGCGTGCTGAGCTTTATCTCTGCACCCAACTTTGAAGCACCGACTGATTCGGGAACGAACAACGTTTATGACCTGATTGTGCGGGCGTCGGACGGCACGCTGTTTGACGACCAGGCGATCGCGGTAACCGTGACGGGAGTCAACGACAACTCCCCGGTGATCACCTCCAACGGTGGTGGTGCGACGGCTTCGGTCAATGTGGCGGAGAACACCACGGCGGTTACGACGGTGGTGGCGACCGATGCCGATCTGCCGGCGCAGACGCTGAGCTACTCGCTCCTGAATACGGCCGGGACGGACTTCAGCAAGTTCTCGATCAGTTCGAGCGGGGTGCTGACGTTCAACTCAGCGCCCGATTACGAGAATGCCCAGGATGTCGGTGGTACTGACGGCGACAACGCCTACGTTGTGGACGTTCAGGTGTCCGACGGCAATGGCGGAATCGACACGCAGACGATTACGGTGAACGTGCAGAACGTCGTTGAGACGCCGGTTGATACCGTGCAGCCAACGGTGATAGTGACAGGGACTGCCTTAGGGAGTTCGATGGGTTCAACGTCGACGGTCACATTCCAGTTCAGTGAGACGGTGAGCGGTTTCAGCCTGTCTGATGTAGCAATGACGACAACGAGCGGAACGCCACGCGGAACCTTCAGTAACTTTACCCAGGTTGACGGCGATACCTACACGGCAACGCTGACCAGAACGCTGGGCGGTAGCATAAAAGTCGACGTTGCCGCGAACAGCTACACCGACCTGGCGGGTAATCCTGGTGCGGCCGGGAGCAGTGCAAACCTTCCGGCAGGCGTTGCCGGCGAACCCGTCAATCTGGCCCTCAACGTTCCACTGGCCGATATTAGCGGCCCCGTGACGGTGGCCATCAGCGGTGTTCCCTCGGGATGGACGTTCAATGCAGGAACCGACAACGGCGATGGCACCTGGACCGTGCAGACCAGCGATCCCGGCGCATTGACTGTGACAACTCCAAGCGACTTCGCCGGTGCGTTGGTGCTCGATGTCAACATGCACTGGAGCAACAGCGACGGCAGCCCGGCAAGCGCCTACGTGTTCAACAACGTCGAAATCTATGCCCCAGGCGCGCCGATCTTCGCCTTGTCCACCGACGACAACCTGACCGGCTCGTCCGGTGCCGACACCTTCGTGTTCGCCCGGCCGATCGGCAACAACGTCATTTACAGCTTCGATGCGGCGGCGGACAAGATCGACTTGATCGGCTTCGCGGGCGTCAACGATGTTGCGGATGTGAGTATCGCCAATGACGCGAACGGCAATGCCGTGCTCAGCATCAGCGCCGACCAGACGATCACGGTCAACGGCGTGGATGCGGCGGCGTTGGGCGCGGCCAACTTACTGTTCGATGTGGACCCGGTCACGACCAATACGGGCACCCTCACCATTGCCGACGGCGCGATCATGCCGTTCGGTGGCAGCATCGACAACAGCGGCACCATAGCGCTCGGCTCCACCGGCAGCGGGGCCGATCTCGAGATTCTGTTCCGTGGAGCGACGTTGAGCGGTGGCGGGCAAGTGGTGCTGTCCGACAGCGCGCAGAACGTGATCTTTGGTGGCAGTGCGGACACGGTGCTCACCAATGCCGACAACACCATCTCGGGTGCCGGCCAGTTGGGCGCGGGGCAGATGATGCTGGTCAACTCGGGCCTGATCCTTGCCAGCGGCGTCAATGCGCTGGTGATCGATACCGGCAGCAGCCCCGTCACCAACACAGGTGTGCTGCAAGCCAGCGGCAGCGGCGGGTTGGTGATTGAAAGTGCGCTCCTCAACAGCGGTAGCCTGTGGGCGAACGATGGCAACATCACCGTCCACGCAGATGCCAGTGGCGCGGGAAGCGCGACTATCAGCGGTTCGGCGATACTGGAGTTCGGTGCTGCCTCCGATCAGCATGTGACGTTCGACAGCGGCGCGGCAGGCACGCTCAAGCTCGATGTGTCGGCGGCGTTCAGTGGCAGCGTCAGCGGTTTTGCCGCAGGTGACAAGCTGGACTTTGGCGATGTTGCGTTCGGCGCCAACACGCAGATCACCTATTCGGCGAATGACACAGGCACCGGCGGCATGCTGAGCGTGAGTGACGGTGCGCATGTGGCGCAGGTTGCCATGAATGGCCAATACGCGGCCGCGGGTTTGCAGGCGAACGCCGAGGGCAGCGGCAGTGAACTGGCCTACGATGCGGCGGCGGTAAACCACAAGATGCTGGGCGGCCAGGCCAACGACACTCTGATCGGCGGTGCGGGTGACGATCTGTTCTTCGGTGGACTGGGCAACGACACGCTCAACGGCGGCTTCGGCAACGATACCTTCATGTTTGCTGCGGCAGGCTTCGGCAACGACTCGATCCAGGGCTTCGATATCGATCCGGCCGGAGGACAGGACTTGCTCAATATCTCGGGGCTGGGGATCAGCAGCGAGACGTTCGCTGCCAACGTGAGCATTGCGGCTGACGGGGCGGACACGGTGATCGGGATCGGAGTGGACACTATTCGCCTTGTCGGTGTTAACAGTGCAGGTATCGACCAGACGGACTTTATCCTGACGACCTGATGCTTTTGCTGCTGGCCACACGTTGCTACGCGGTTGCAGACCCCATCGCGAACAAATCCGCGATGGGGTCTGTTGGCGGTAAAGTCCTGGCCGCGGTGGCCTTTGCAGTGGGAACTTCAGGGGACTGCCCAGGTCAATTGGGGCCCCGTATCACAGATGCCGAGCAGCGCTTTGGCCTGTTTTACTTGCGTGCCGTCCGAGATCAGCCGAGTTCGCCCCCCTGATGCCAACCAAGAGTTTTCTGTCGGGACTCATCCTGGCGTTCTGCGCCGTCGCGTCGCTTTGTTCGGTTGCCGCCGAGCGAAGAGCGCCTGCGCAAAGTAACAGCGCATCAACCACCCTGATCGAAACCGCCTCGCGGCAGTATGAAAATGGCCAACTGGACCAGGCCGCTGCCACGCTGGAGCGTGCCCTGCATATCCAGCCTAACAATCCCGCGACGCTGCATTACCTCGGCGTGTTGCGTCTTCAGCAGGGGCAGTACCAGCAGGCTGAAACCCTGGCGGCGCGCTCGAATTTGCGGGTTGGTCGCAACGTCGCGTTACGCAGCCGCAACTTCCAACTGATCCAGGCGGCGCAGCAGGCCCAGTCTTCGGGTACCCCACCCAATGCAAAAGAGGACCTGGTCGCAGTACAGAAGGGGCTGCAAGAGGAGGCTCAAAGGCGTCGCGAAGCGCAAATGGCGGTTGTCGAGCAATCCACTCCGGACACTGGGCGCGACGCTGGCAACTTCGCTGGCGCAGAGAC
The DNA here is from genome assembly GCF_059422045.1 of Pseudomonas sp. GW821-FHT02A08. Classification (NCBI taxonomy): domain Bacteria; kingdom Pseudomonadati; phylum Pseudomonadota; class Gammaproteobacteria; order Pseudomonadales; family Pseudomonadaceae; genus Pseudomonas; species Pseudomonas sp. GW821-FHT02A08. The sequence continues at coordinate 231,106 of NZ_JBWKWD010000003.1, read as the reverse complement.
AGATCGGGTTTCGGATGCGCCGGTGGCTGGTAGAGCCGGGCCCGAGGGAACAATACAAATGGCTAGTGTCGAGCCTCAGCGGGCGTACGCTGAGGTTGAGATTCCCCGCGGCCATATGCCGCCTCCGGGTAAATGCCGAATCTGGTTTCCTGATCGTCCACCGGGGCATCAGCCTGCACCCGGCAAATGCAAGAAGCTGCGATATCGGGTTCCGTCAGGAGCCTACCTGGTGCACGGTTGAGTTTCCAGGTAGCCACTTCCGGTCAGGGGGCCGATCGTCGCGAAGGGATGCAAACGACTGTGATCGGAACAAAGCTACCTGCCGAAAGCGCTACCAAATGTGCACTGACCGATCGTCACCAATCGGATCAAAGCCAATACAGGAGTGCAATGGTATACAACCAGCCGATGCAGAGGGTGATAGTCAGGTAGATCACCACGAGCACCAGAGAGTGATTCCACATGACACTGACCTCCCATAATCACGGTTTGAGGCGCGTCAGGGGCGTCCGATAAACCGAATGAACCTAGAACAAGCCCGTACCACGGCATTCGCGTTGCTCCTGAATCGGCGGGCACTTCACCGTGCCAAACGAACAGAACACGCAGCAGTCACCGGGGGCCGGGCGTAGCAGGGTCTTGCAACTGCCACATTCGTAGAAAAACTGACAGGCATCGGTGGGCATGGCTTCGCGCTTGGCGAAACCGCAATGCGGGCAGGTCAACACGGATTCGAGGATGACGGCGCTCATGGTTGCCTCGCTTGTGAACGGTGGAGGGATAACAGCTCCAGTGAACGTTTGACCGCGATCGGACATGCCGGACAGGTCATTTTCTGAACGTCGAGCCTGACGGTTTGCGCTGAAGCCCGAGCCATCGTTTTCTCCATTGAACTGATCTAACCTAAGGTCACTTTACACTCCGTACCTGAGTACAGAATCAAGGGGCGTGTGATGACGACAGGGCTGAGTATCGGCAAGTTTGCGCAAGCTGCCGGGGTGAACATCGAGACTATTCGCTATTACCAGCGACGCGGCTTGCTGGATGAGCCGCCAAAGCCGCTCAGCGGTTATCGATGCTATCTACCGGAGCAGGTCAAACGGCTGCGCTTCATCAAGAGGGCGCAGGCGCTGGGATTCACGCTGGATGAGGTGGGCACACTGCTGACACTTGATGCGGCCTGCGCTTGTCGCGAGACTCGGGCACTGGCCGTGCACAAGCTGGCCCTGATCGAGCAAAAGATGACTGACCTTGCCGCACTGCGGCAGGTACTGGGCGCACTGGTGCAGGAGTGCGATGCAGGTGCCGGCGGGGCCGCTTGCCCTATCATCGATGTGCTGAACAGGGAGTGATGCCTGGTTGCAGGGCATCATGCACAGGCGTCAGGCCAGCAACCCGTGCAGTGCAATTGCAAGGCCGCTGGCAGGTACGGTTCGCCGGTGCCGTAGTGCTCCACGCGATATAGCGGGGCTGCCTGGGGTCGTCGCCCAGCACCTTGCGCAGATCGCTGATGGCTGTCTCAAGCACCGAATCGCTGGCGAACCGATGCCCCCCACGGCATCAAGCAAGGCATCCGTGGTCACTCCAAAACAACGCTGATCGACTCGCAAGCCAGGCCTCACCGGTCGGAAACTGGCCTCCCGCATAGCTCACATGGCCTCATCACGGTGCGGTAATGCTCCAGAAAAAATAATGACAAAAACATCAATATTGAAATTTGTCTCAATTTTACATACCTTGGCCTTGCCTGACGATGAGACCTGCGCGCCTCACGACTTCAATCACAACAAGGGCTCGAGATGAACAACAACAAGAAAGGTACCGAACTGCTTCCCACCGCTGTCGATGTGCTGGTCATCGGCAACGGTCCGGTAGGGGCGACAATCGCGGCGCTGCTCGGCCGCTATGGGGTGACGACCCTGGTGGTGGACAAGCTCCATGAAATCGTACTGATGCCTCGTGCCATTGCTCTGGACAACGAAGCCCTGCGCATCCTGCAACTCGCCGGATTGTCGGAAGACGCCTTTGAGAAGATCGTTATCCCTGAAGTGAAGATGCACTCTCCGGTCCTCGGGCAATTCGGTCGAGCCAATACTGAAGGGTGTATCGATGGCCATCCCAAGCTTGTGACGTTCTATCAACCCGACCTCGAGCGCGCGATGCGCGGCCAGGTTTCCCGGCTGAAGTCAGTGACCAGTCTGGGTGGTTTCGAGCTGGAGAATCTGGTCGAGGAGCCGGATTGCGTGGTGGCCACCGTACGGGATCAAAATGGACACTCGCATTCCGTTTGCGCCCAGTATGTGATCGGTGCGGATGGCGCAAGCTCCAGGGTCAGGGCACTGATTGGCCAGGAGTTCGAAGGACAAACCTATGCAGAGGATTGGCTGATTGTCGATGCCAGGAACCGGCATGAGTCTGCCATTGATCACATCGAATTTATCTGTGATCCACGACGTCCAACGCCGCACATGCCCGCACCCGGTGGAAGGGAGCGCTGGGAATTCATGCTGCAACCAGGTGAATCCCGGGAAGAGCTGGAAAGCCCGGAAAGCATAGCCCGGTTAATCGCGCCATGGATCAACCCGCAGGAGCTGGAAATCGAGCGCAAGGCGGTGTATCGATTCCACGCGCGCTGCTGCAACAGATTCAGCAAGGGACGTATCTTCCTCGCCGGCGATGCAGCGCACATCACCCCTCCTTTTGTCGGGCAAGGCCTCGTAGCGGGACTTCGAGATGGCGCCAACCTGGCCTGGAAATTAGCCTGGGTCCTTCGTGGCCATGCCGCGCCTGCAATACTCGATACCTATGACCAAGAGCGCCGCCCTCATGCCCAGGCGATGATCGATCTAGCGAAACTCATGGGCCGTCTGGTGATGCCCCAGAACAGGATCGCAGCTTTTTTCATCCACGGCTTGATGCGCATGCTGGCGTTGACTTCCGCTACCAGAAGGTACTTCGAGCAGTTGGACATCAAACCGAAGAACACCTTCAAGCACGGCCTGTTCGTGCAGCATCGTCGGGGCGACAAGCTGGTACGTGGCAGCCTGTTTCCCCAAGCCTGGGTTCGCAACATGCAAAAGCAGATCAAACTGAGCGACGATGCGCTTGGAGACAACCTGACCCTGGTTGGATTCGGTGTTGATCCGTTGTCGCTGCTAACCACTGACCAGATCGTTTCCTGGGAAAAAATGGGTGGCCACTTCCTGGAGATCAGAACACGCGGGCAACGCTCCGGCGGCAGTTGTGACTTCATTGAAGACATGAACCATGACATCCTGCCGCTGGCTGCCAAAGGAACGCTCGTCGCGGTTCGTCCCGACCGTATCATCATGCACCACGCCCCTGGCTTCGATGCAGGCAGTCTTCTTCGGGGCTGCAGGGACCTGCTGGTTAGCGAAGACGCCACTCCTGACAGCATTTCCATTACCATCAACGAGCCCCCTCGATTAAGAGCCTGAAGATGCCTTCCTCCACTGTTCCTTCAGAAGCAACTACGCAAGAGCCTCTCACTCGAGGTCACAAGAAGCGTGAGCGCACTCGCCGTGGCCTGGTGGACGCGGCCTTGCGTCTTGTCGCACGCAAGGAGGTGGGGGAGATCGCGCTGCTCGAGGTAGCCGAGGAAGCGGCGGTATCCAACGGCACCATCTACAACTATTTTCGAACGCGCGACGAAGTACTCGAGGCGGTTGGAATCGCCATGGCAAGTGAGTTCTCCGATGCCATTTCCGCCCTGAGTTCGGACGTGCACTGCGGTGCACAGCGGCTTTCGATTGGTGTGCGCATGTTCGTATGCCGGGCCGCGTACGACCATCAATGGGCCAACGCACTGCTGCGCATCATCTATTCCGATCAGGCCATGCGCTCGCGCCTGGCTGCTCATGTGCTGGGCGACCTGCGTGAAGGTCTGCGCGCTGGGACTTTCGCCTATGAGGACGAGGGGGTCGCCCTGGACATGGTCGTATCGTGCACAACCGGAGCCATGCGCTCGGTTGTCGAAGGGCGTGTAGTGGTGGAACACGACCAGCGGGTCGCCGAGATGATTCTCAAGGCTCTGGGCGTAACACCTGCCAAAGCCAGGAGAATCGCCGGTAAGCCGCTACCCTGATCCTGATGTCATCCGCGGCCGGCCAAGCCCGGCCAATCCATTGCCGACGTTCTTCGCCTGGCGACGATGGGCTCCACTTCGGTGTCCTGACCTGCCATCCACTGGCTTGGCAGGGCCAGCTTGATGGCCTGCCGAGAAGGCGAGCCACGAATAAGATACGTAGATGAACATGTGTGTTCATTCGTGTCGATGTGCGGCGCCCTCAATCGATCCTGCCAAATCAATTTAACCCTCTATTTTCGGGTTTATAACGGGTTTTATTGAGGCTGACGTACTCAATTGAAAAAACGTTGTTGACGCACGCTGAACACGAGTGTTCAATCTACCCACAAGGTAATCCTGGAGAGAGAACCGTGGAATCCCTAAATCCAACACAGCGCCGCATTCATCAAGCCGCCTTTCGCCTGTTCGCTGAAAGAGGTACCTCACAAGTGAACATTCTCGACCTCGCACAAGAGGCCGGAGTGGCGCGCGGAACGGTCTATAGCAACATCGACAGCATGGAAAGCCTGTTTGAGGCAGTCGCTGGCCAGCTTGCGAGGGAGATGCATGAGCGCGTCAACAAGAGCTTCAATTCCCTCTCCGATCCGGCTCAGCGGCTTGCCAATGGCATTCGATTTTTCATCCGTCGAGCGCACGAGGACTCCCAGTGGGGCGCATTCATCCATAAGTTCGCCATGAGCAATTCTTCGTTGCGCGAAATGTTTAGCAGCCAAGCGACTACGGATCTTCTGAACGGTCTTTCCAACGGGCGCTACCAGTTTCAGCAGGAGCAATTGCTCTCAATACTGACGCTGATATCGAGCAGCGTCCTGGGCTCGATTTTTCTGGTGCTGGAAGGGCACAGGACGTGGCGCGAATCAGGATCTGACACCGCGGAACTGGTGCTGCGGGCATTGGGTGTGCCTCTCGAGGAGGCAAGAGCGCTGGCAACCAGAGAGTTGCCGGTACTTCCTCCTCTCGACTGAGCGCGGTAACCGACTCAACAAAAAACACCCCTGGAATTTTCAGGGGGTCGGGGATCGCTTTGCCCTGAAAACTGGAAAACAAGAACAATGAATAACAAAAATCAAATGCCCCGGTTGGCAACACAACAGCCTGTCCGGCATCCGCAACCGACGGTTAAAGCCCAAGGCCTGACTCACCTGATCTTTCAAAGGCCAGACTTGAAGGAGGCGGCGCATTTCCTGACAGACTTCGGCCTGACCGTCAGTCATCAGAACGCCGAAACGCTCTATCTGCGCGGCACTGAACCGGCTCCCTATTGTTACCGTGTCCACCGTGCAGAAAATGCATGCTTTGTCGGGTTCGGGCTGGCAGTCCAATCGCTCAATGATCTGAAAAGGCTGACGCAAATTCCAGGTTCGTCATCGATCGAGACGTCGACGCATCCTGGCGGCGGCCATTACGTCAGACTGACCGATCCTTCCGGCTTTATCGTCGAGGCAGTGTGCGACCAGACGCTCAGTGAAACCCTGGAACACAGGGCCCCACTGCCTTGGAATCTGGCGCAAGAACAGCCGCGAATCAACGCCACACAGCGCCCACCGATTGCACCGCCTGAAGTGCTGAAACTGGGTCACATCGTCATTGAAGTGGCCGACTATCAGGCGACCTGTGCCTGGTACACCCAGCATTTCGGGTTCATTCCCAGCGATGTACAGGTACTCCCCGACGGCACCCCCATCGTCGCTTTCATGCGCCTTGATCTCGGTGACAGGCCGGCAGATCACCATACGCTCGCGATCGCGCAGGGGTTCATGGCTACCTACAGCCATAGCGCCTATGAAGTTGTCGACGCAGATGCGGTGGGCATGGGGCAACGGGTCCTGCGAGAGCGGGGTTGGGAGCACTCATGGGGAATCGGTCGGCACATCCTGGGCAGTCAGATCTTCGATTACTGGCAAGACCCTTGGGGTGACAAGCACGAGCACTACTGCGACGGGGATATCTTTACCGCCATCCAACCCGTGGGCATCCATCCGGTGAGTCCCGAGGCTATGGCGCAGTGGGGGCAGCGTATGCCCAAGAGTTTTACAAAACCCAGGATGAGCGTCGGCAATGTACGAACCCTGATCCGTAACCTGCGGCGCAGCCCCGACTTAACGATTCGCAAGTTGATCACGCTGATGCGGATGTTCGGGTAGAGCGGCCGCCATGTCGGGCAACGCTGCACGATATGGCCGGCGAGACGTGCTCAAAGCCGGTGCCTTGATCGCCGGCGGCTCGTTGATCTACAGCGTCGCCAGCCAACCCTCAGAACAACACCACAGTTCTCGCGCCGTCGAGCGCGGGACAAACGCTGCTCCAGGAGTACCTTCAATGTCTGCTGTACACGTAGTTCGCTTTGAGTTTGAGAACGGTATCCACTGGGGCGTGCTACGCCAAGACCGTATCACGATTGTCCCGGGTACTTTTGAGACCACGGGTGACTTCATCAGCCACAACCGTATCGATGACCTCGCTCAACTCAATGGTACTCAGTTGGAGGCGCACCAAGTGAAACTGCTGTCGCCGGTGACCCGCAATCAACAGTTCGTCTGTCAAGGGGCCAACTACCGACAGCACATGATCGAGTCGGGCATGGACCCGGATGCGAAGAAATACAACATGATGTTTACCAAGGCGACCAGTTGCCTGGTGGCCGCAGACAGCGTCCTTATCAAGCCGCGCAACGTCCGTTTCCTTGACTATGAGATCGAACTCGGGCTGGTGATGAAACGCGTAATCAGCGGCGCAGTAACCGTCAACGATGCCAACCTGCACGAGTTCATTGCCGGCGTGGTCATCGTCAATGATTATTCGGCACGCGATATTCAGATCCCGCAGATGCAGTTCTACAAGGGCAAGAGCTTCCGTACATTTGGCCCGGTCGGTCCTTATCTCTGCCTTCTGGATGCCCAGGACATGCATTACCTGAAAGCATTGCAGTTGCGCTTGACGGTCAATGGTGAAGTGCGACAAAGCGACAGCACGGCCAACCTGGTGTATGGCCCCGCTGAAACCCTGACCGAACTATCCGCCGTTCAAGATCTTGCCCCCGGCGACCTGATCGCCACCGGTACTCCTGCGGGATGCGCGCTGACCATCCCTTCGCCGGCCAAACAGCGCATTGCGGCCCTGATGCCAGAAGCCACCAAGTGGAAGCTTTTCCTCAAGGCACAGGAAGGGCGGACGCAGTATCTCAAGCCTGGAGACGTCGTCGAAGCGCACATTCGCAGTGCGGATGGCGTGATTGACCTGGGTGTGCAACGCAACCGAGTCGTAGAGGAAGCCTGAAGATGATGGTGCGATCTCTGAACGACATTGAAAATATCGAGCAGGTTCCGCTATCGGAGCGTGGCTTGGCTGGCAGCACCTATGAAGCACTGATGCGTACAGCCGAGCTTTCTCCCAATGCGCCCGCACTGAGTTTCTTCGCCGACGCCAGCTGCTTCAGGAACACACACCACTGGAGCTATGCCGAACTCGTCGAAGATATCACTCGCGCGGCGAATGCCTTCCACGACCTGGGCATTACCCCGGGTGAAGTGCTGGCCTTCATCCTGCCCAACCTGCCGGAAACCCACTTCACTATCTGGGGGGGTGAAGCGGCCGGTGTCGTCATGGCGGTCAATCCGCTGCAAGAAGCCAAACAAATGGCTGCCTTGCTACGGGCCGCCAAGGCCAGCGTGGTGGTAACGCTCGCACCGACGCCGGGCAGCGACTTGTGGCCCAAGCTGGCCTCGCAGCTGGATCAACTTCCCGAAATCAAGCACGTCGTTTGGGTTGGCATGGGACCCTATGTTGATGTAGCTCAGTGCCAATCGCTTGAATCCCTTGCAGAGAAAGAACGTGAGTTGCACAGGGGGGCTACGATTCACGAATTACGGACGTTGATGGATGCTCAGCCAGCCACGCACCTGAAAAGCAACCGGGCATTGCGCCCTGAGGATCGTTCCTCTTACTTCTGCACCGGTGGTACCACCGGGCTGCCCAAGATAGCGATGCGTACCCATGGGGCGGAGGTCTTCAACGCGTGGGCCATGGCCACGCACATGCAACCACATGGGAGTGGCCAGGTCATTTTTTGCGGGCTGCCGCTATTTCACGTAAATGCACAGCTGGTGACAGGCCTGATGCCTTGGACCCAAGGTGATCATGTCATCCTCGGAACGCCGCAAGGTTATCGCGGCGAGGGTGTGATCCCACGATTCTGGGAGATGGTTGAGCACTTCGGCATCAACTTCTTCTCCGGCGTTCCTACCGTCTATTCCGCACTGTTGCAAAACGAGCTGGAAGGCCGTGACCTGTCCAGCCTTCGTTATGCCATGTGTGGTGCCGCGCCGATGCCGGTCGAGCTTTTCCGGGAGTTCGAAAGTCGGACCGGAGTGAAGATCCTCGAAGGCTACGGACTCACGGAAGGCGCATGCGTTTCCTCGGTTAATCCACCCCATGGCGAGCGCTACATCGGCTCCATCGGCATACGGATTGCCTACCAGGACATGCGCGCAGTCATGCTCGATGACGCTGGAGAGTATTTGCGCGACGCCGACACCGACGAAACCGGGCTGATCACCATCACAGGTCCCAACCTGTTCGAGGGTTACGTTGAACAAAGCCATAGCCGGGGCCTGTGGATCAACATCAATGGTCAGCGCTGGCTGAACACGGGCGATCTGGGTCGCCAGGATGAAAATGGCTACTTCTGGCTGACCGGGCGCAAAAAGGAGCTGATCATCCGCGGCGGCCACAATATCGATCCCAAGCAAATCGAGGAGGCTCTGCAAGCCCATCCAGCGGTGGCGTTAGCTGCTGCCATCGGTAGCCCGGATGCCTATTCGGGTGAAGTGCCGGTCGCCTACGTGCAGCTGCGACCAGGCCACGTCTGCAATGTTGAAGAACTTGAGCAGTTTGCTCAGCGCCACATCAGTGAGCGGGCGGCCATTCCCAAGCGGATCGATATCCTCGAAGCACTGCCGTTGACGGCGGTTGGCAAGATTTTCAAGCCTGCCTTGCAGCAGCGCGAGGTGACCCGAGTAGTTCGGCAGGAAGTGGAACGCATGTGTCTGAAGGACATCGAGGTCGAGGTCATTGCGCATGAACAACGTGGATTAGTCGCGTGCATCCGTGCCGGGAGAAATCAAGAGTCCCTGGCCCTCCTTCTTGGTCGCTATAGCTTTCAGGTGGAGTGGCTCAAATGATCCTGACTGCGTAAGTTCGGCGCCTCAGCCCTGGTAGTAGTCAGCCAGGGCCTTTCACAACTTCGATCAACCCCAACCGGCACTGCCAAGTGCACCGGAAGGCGAAGCTTTGCCTGCGCACCAATCAATAACAACAATACGAGGTAGGAAATGAATCTGAGCAACCGTGCAACCCCGTGTCACTCAGCTGTGCGAGAAGTGTCTTCCTGGATAAAGTTTGCAGGTGCCGCGGCAATACTCAGCGCTTCCACGAGCGCGGGGGCCAATGGCATTGCCTTGAACGAACAAAGTGCAAGCAGCGCGGGAACTGCCTATGCGGGAAGATCGTCTTCCGCGCTGGACGCCAGCACCATCTTTGGCAACCCGGCGGGCTTAACCAAATTGAAGCGTAGTGAGATTTCCGGCGGAGCCGCGGTCGTCGCGGTGAGCGATGACATCAGTGATGCGCAGAGCAGTGCCACGGGAACGAATAAAGGGGACTCGGTACCGTTGGGGGTTGTGCCCTTCGCTTATATGTCGACGCCGCTTGATGATCGTTTTTCGATTGGCCTGGGTCTCTATGCTCCGAGTGGCCTGATCAATGACTACGAGAGCAGTTTTCAGGGCCGCTACCATGGTTCCTATAGTACGACCAAGGAGATCACCCTGCAGCCTACCATTGCCTATCGGATCAATGACTACGTGTCCATTGGTGGCGGACCGACCATAAACCGTTTCAATGCAAAGCTTCAGAACTACCTGGCCACCGGCGCCCTGAACAATGGCCAGGACACACTGGTCACCATCAAAGGCGATGACACCGCGCTTGGGTACAACGTCGGCATCCTGGTTGACTTTACCGAGGCTACCCGTTGGGGGATCAACTATCACTCGAAGGTGGACTATGAACTTGAAGGGCATACTGAGGTTTCCGGCTCCCCGAGCGTCATCCCGCTGGACGGAAAGTATGACAACAAGATAGACCTCACAATGCCCGAATCCGTGGATACGTCTATCACCCATCATTTCAATAGTCGCTGGACGGGATACCTGGGGACCACCTGGAAACGCTGGAGCCGGATCAAGAAGGTAGAGGCGGTCAACAGCGGTCTTTCCCCCTTGGGCCAGGCGGCTGGCCTGGGAAGTGTGACCGAAGAAATGAACTGGCGTGACACTTGGGCCACCGCAGTTGGCGCATCCTACCAAATGAACCAACAATGGCTGCTGCGCGCAGGCTACGCCTATGATCCGTCGCCCATCAGAAATGCCGATCGCAGCGTGCGCATACCGGTTGGGAATCGCCAGGCCGTGACCCTGGGAGGCGCTTACTCTCCGAATTCCGATCTGACGATAGACTTTGCTTATGGTTATCTCTGGGACTCCAAAGTCTCAGTAAATCAGTCGAACAACTCCGGTCTTCAACCGCAATACAGTGCCAAATACGAAAATAGTGCGAATGGATTTTCAATACAGGCAACCTATCGGTACTAATCGACCTGACCCAGAGCATTTCAACTACGAACCGATTGAGTAACAGCTTTGGCCGTTTTACGATCACCCGAGCGTGCCTGCAGCCCCCCCGGTTAATTATGTGGGGGCGCACAACATCAAAGGTGAATCGGAGCCGCGGTCCGGAAAAGAGACCGCGGCTTCCGATCAATCAGGCGGCGGGGAGCAGGCCTTTCTGTTTGGCGACATGAGTCGCCAGTGCGTCCATCAAGTCCGGGGACAGGCAGTCATAGGGCTCCAGGCCGATCGAGCGCAGGCGCTCGCGGATAGCCTTCATTTGCGCTGGCGGTGTGCCGGTTTCGATGATGGAGGACACGAACGCCGCGAATCCCGGCGCAGCCCATCCGCTCTGTGGCGAAAGCTCGGTGTGGACGAAGTCCAGGCCATAAAACGCATGGTCCTTGTTTTCGATGCGCCCAAAGAGATGGGCGTGACACTGTTTGCAGGCGTGGCGCTGGATGGTGGCGGTTTCGTCGACAATCGCCAGTTTTTCGCCGTGGGCAATGACGCTGACCTTGTCTCGAGGCACCACGGCGATGACGGCGAATGTCGCGTTTTGTGGTTTCCAGCATTTGCTGCAGCCGCACGCGTGGTTATGCAGAGTTTGTGCGTCGATCCTGATCTCGACCTTGTCGGTCGCACACAGGCATTGCAGAGTGCCACCTGTGAAATTCGCGGCGGCGGGCTGGATACCATTGTCCAGTGCAGGGTGAAGTTGCAAGGTGCTCATGCTGGCGTCTCCGTTTCAGGGTGTCAGACAAAAGTGCCTGGGGCCGTGCCCCAGTCCGGTAGTTCAGCGGAACTCCATGACCGCGCGGATCCATTTGCCTTCACGCATCCGATCGAACCGCGGCGGATTTCGAAAAGGACACAGTGCATAAACGAGTGACCTCCTTCGGTGCGACCGGTCGGTTACCCAGATCAAGAATAGTCTGCGATGACGCCTCGAGCGCGGCCAGGGTCGGCGCTCGGGCGAGTGTGCCGAATTCAGGTGGAGTCCACAGCCACTCAGGCGGGGAATCGGGCGATCCAGTGCCTGGCAATCTCTTCGCGGCGGCAGATCCACACCGCGTCGTGGCCTTGCACGTAATCGAGAAAGCGCGCCAGCGCCATCGCACGACCAGGATGGCCACTGATCCGCCCATGCAGGCCGATGCTCATCATCTTCGGGTGTTGCGCACCCTCCTGCCACAGCAGGTCGAAAGCGTCCTTGAGCAGCCGGAAGAAGTCTTCACCGCAGGCGAAACCGTTCGGCAGCAGATAGCGGGCGTCGTTGTTGACCAGTGTGTAAGGGATCACCAGGTGGGCGGGCGAACCCGGGAGCCAATAGGGCAGATCATCGTTGTAGGCGTCCGAGCTATAGAGCAACCCGCCTTCCTCACGCAACAGGCGGCGGGTGTTCTGGCTGACCCTTCCTGTGTACCAGCCTGTGGGGCGTTTACCGCAGATCTGCTCGATCACGTCGAGGGTGAGGCGGATATGGTGCCGCTCCTGGTCTTCAGGCATGTCGCGATAGTCCAGCCAACGGTAGCCATGTCCGGCAACCTCATGCCCGGCAGCGCAGAGCGCATGGCCGATCGCCGGGGTGAGTTCCAGTGCCCGGCCGACGGCGAAGGCGGTCAGCGGCAGGCCTCGGGCGCTGAACAGCTCCAGAATGCGCCACACACCTGCGCGCGATCCGTATTCGTACATGCCCTCGACGCTCAAGTCCGGTTCCCCCACGCGCACAGGGCGCCCCGGCAGCTCGTGAAGCCAGGCCTCCGACTGTGCATCGCCATTGAGGATGCATGACTCCGCGCCTTCTTCGATGTTGAGTACGAACTGGACCGCGACGCGCGCCTCACCGGGCCATCGCGGGTGGGGTGGGCAGCCGCCGTAACCGATGAGGTCGCGAGTGGACATCAGCCCAGCTCGAAGGTCGTGACGCCGAACACACGTTCGTGCGCGATCGCCGGAGGAGGGCCGAGGTACATGCGTGCGCAGCCGAACACCTCGATCATGCCCTGTTGGTGCACGAGCGCCATCGCGGCGGGGTTATTCTGCGGGGCATCGAGAAACAGCGGGCCACCCTCGGCAAATTCCGCCAGGCGAGCGTAGAGGGCATTGGCTGCCAGGGCGTCATCGGCGAACAAGGGGCCGATCTTGTAGCCTTCCCGGCAGCGCCTTACTACGCCATAGCCGCTTAGCCTGCCCTCGCGCCGGCAACCCACGGCGAGTGCGTCGGCCTGGGCTATCCACCCGCTCAGGAAGCTTGCGCGCGGGGCGGGGAAGCAGGCGCGGTCGTAATCGGCAACCTGATCGAACGGGAAAGTGGCCAACGGGACGATGTCCTGGCCGTCTACCTGCGAGGTCGTCGGGCGGGCGGTGAGATTGGCACGGAAACGCATGTTGCGATGGGAGAAGACGAAACCACCCTTGGCGTAGTAGTCCTGCATCGCGAAGACGCCGTCCATGCCGATGCTCGCGCCTGGACGCAGGCGGGCGAGGAGTCGCTCGCGGCGTGCGTGCCAGAGGGTATTGCCCAGACCTTGACCGCGATATTCAGGCCGGACGATGAAAAAGCCCATGAAACCGAATTCGCCATCGTAGGAGGTGATGGCACCGCCGCCGATCAATTCACCGCCCTGGTACGCCGCGATGAAGGCGGCAGGGTCCGTAGCCCAGAACAGCTCGGCATCGTGAAGGCCGGGATTCCAGCCCTCACGGGCAGCCCAATCGACGAGTTCGTCCAGTTCGGGACGGGTCATGTTGCGTATGACCAGCTGATTCGACACCGCGAAGTTCTCCTCAGTCGTTAATCGAGCGTGTGGTCCATCCCCACTCTGAACCCTTTCGGTATAGCTTCAACCTGAGTATTGATCCAGATCGTCACGCCATTGTCGCGCTGAGTGACTGCTTCTGGCCGATCTCTGCCTGTCACCAAGGGCTGTATCCGACCCACAGCTGCCCGTCGGAGTCTTGAGCGAGAGCGCAGATAGCAGTCAGTCAACGAATGGGAGGCCGTTTAGCCATAGGCAGGCCCGAAGCGAACGGTAGCGGCTGCACCCGTGGAGCGCTGGCCGAATAGCCAAAGCTGTCTGATTCCGGACTGCTACAATCAATCGGCGTGCCGCCGCGGTGCTGTCGCAGGGGTCCAGTCGCCACAACGTTTGACCCCTTCTTTTCCGCATGTCTTTCGGCATCCATTCACGTATTCACGGAGTTTGGAGGTTGAACATGTCGACTGAATCTTGTGCTGCCAGCCGAGGAAATTATCGGGTCAAGGAAACTGATCGTCGATCCTTGACCGTTTTACTGGGCGTCGGGGCAGCCTTCCTGATGCTGGCGGGTAACGCTCAGGCACAGCAGGTGGCGATCCCTACAACCGCCAGCGAAGTTCCCGGCCCGGCGAGCGGCACCGCCATGACCACGGCCTACGTGCAATCGGTGGGGCGCATGGCCTACCTGTGGGGCTGGCCGCTGGTCAACATGGCCAACCGTGGCAACGCTTTTTCGAAGGCCCCCGAACCCGGCTTGCTGGGTGGCGTGATACCGATCGCGTTCAACCGGAACGCAATGTTGACCGGGTACGTCAGCCCGGACCAAACCTTCATCGCTTGCCCCAACCAGGATGTCGCGTACGGCGCCGGCTTCATGACGCTGGACAAAGAGCCCATCGTCTTCCAGGTCCCGGATTTTGGTGATCGTTTCTGGGTCTACGCCCACTATGACGCGCGCACCGACGAATTCTCCGAGATCGGTAAGGCCTACGGCACCAAACCCGGCTTCTACATGATGGTCGGCCCAAACTGGAAGGGCGAAACTCCAGCCGGCATTACGGCAGTGGTGCGCTCCTCCACGTCGCTGGCCTTTGTCGTTCCGCGTATCTTCATCGATGACAGCGCTGAGGACCAAAAAGCCGTCCAGCCGGTGATCAGCCAGATCGTCTACTACCCGTTGTCGGAGTTCGACGGCAAGATGAAGTCCAAGGACTGGAGCAATCTACCGCATTTCCCCACGCCGAAGACCAGCGGCAAAGGGGAGGCCTCGTGGGTGAACCCGGAAACCTTTTTCGACGAACTACCTGCGGTGATGAAAAGCGTGCCGCCGCTGCCAGGCGAGGAAGCCCTCTATAACTGGATCGGCAGTGTGCTGGACGCCGCCGCCAAGGACCCGAAAATCATGCAGACGCTCAAGGCTACCGCTGTCGGGGCTGAGCACGAGATGATTTCGCCGTTCCTGCGGTGGAGCAACAACGGTCGTGCCGCCGGCAATGGTTGGAATTCGCCGGTGAACAATGCCCAATGGGGAACCGACTACCTCAACCGGACCGCCACCGCCAAGTCGAACATGTACGACAACCGCCCGGAAGAGACGAAATATATCTACACGGACAACGATAGCCAGGGCAAGCAACTCAACGGAAACAACACCTATGCCGTCACCTTTGCCAAGGGCCAGCTGCCACCGGTCAAGGGCTTCTGGTCGCTCACGCTATACAACGACGTCCACCTGTTTCATCCCAACGCGCTAAAGCGCAATTCACTGGGCACGAAGAACAAGAATCTCAAATACAACACGGACGGGTCGCTGACGCTCTATGCCGGCGCCAAGACGCCCGGCAAGGACAAGGAAAGTAATTGGCTGCCGGCCCCCAGCGGCCCATTCTCGCTCTACATCCGTGCCTATTGGGCCGACAAAGCCATACTCGACGGCACGTGGCAGCCACCGGCCATCGCGACGGTGAAGTGATCAAACGGCAGAGGACGCAACCATGAATCCAAAGAACTTGATCGCCGCTGCGCTCGTGGGCGCGTTAGTAATGAGCGAATTGGCAACGCAGGCCTCCGCTCAGGAAGCCAGCTTCAATAAACTCGCCGACCTGCCGTTCACGCAAGGCTGACCTACGAAGGAGGCCGCGCAGATACTACGCGACGAACTGCTTTTTCAACGGGCGACGCAGACGTATCTCTGGGCGCTGCCTTTGATCAACACCCTCGGCATGCAGGTCGGCTCGGAAAAGACATTCGGCGCCGGCTACAACGTCTTGCCGATCTGGAAGCGCAGACTTGACGCCAAGACCCTGGTGACGACCCCCAACTCCGATGTCCTCTACGCGATGAGCTATATCGACTTGGGAAGGGATGGACCGCTGGTGATGGAAGCGCCGCCTGAGTTGCAAGGCATCCTGCTGGATGTCTGGCAGCGTCCCATCCCGGTCGATGGTGGCAAGTTCTTCGGTGACGTTGGTCTGTTTGGACCGGATGAGGGAAAGGGCGGCAAGTTTCTCCTCTTGCCACCCGGCTACAAGGGCGAAGTGCCGGACGGCTATTACGTGTACCGCTCTGCCACAAACAATGTCTTTGTCTTTCTGCGCGGGTTCTATGAAGACCCGAAGAATCTGACGCCGGCGGTTACGCATCTTGAACAGACAAAGATATATCCACTGAACGGCGCGGCCGGGGCGAAACCGATGATATTCCCCGATGCCTCCGGCGTCCCGGTCAACATGCTGCCGAGCAGCGACGGCAATGCCTTCGATCAACTCAAGCTGCTTGTGGACAGTGAAGGCGCCAACCTCGCCGGTTCCGATTGGCTTGGCATGCTGGCGGCGATCGGCATCGTCAAGGGGCAACCGTTCAATCCTGATGCGCGAACACGCGAGATCCTCGATCGGTCCGCCAGGACCGGCTACGAAATGAGCCGTGTCATTGGCTTTTCAGACAAGGCGAATGGTCTCTCGTATAGAGTCTATCCAGACCGCCAGTGGCTTAATCCTTTCGCCGACGGTACTCCCGCGAATCCGGGCGGGTCGAAGAATGATAGTTGGGAAAATGTCGCCGGAGCATATCCGTACCTGGCCCTCGATGCCCGAATCTGGATGTTCACCAACTACTACTCGATAAGCCCGGGAATGATGTCCCAAACCCCAGGCAAGGGTGCCAAATATATGATCAGTTTCACCGACAGCGGGGGCACGCCTTTGTCGGGTGACACCAGCTATCACCTGAGCCTGCCGGCCAACATTCCTGCCGCCTTGTTCTGGTCGGTGACGCTTTACGATGCCGCCAATGCTTCCGGTCTCGACAACGGCCAGCCGTTCCCCTCGCTCGGTTCGCGTGACAAGCCGGTGCAGAACGCCGACGGCAGCACCGACCTCTACCTCGGACCCAAAGTACCCGAAGGCAAGAAAGCCAACTGGCTCGCCACTGTGCCAGGTAAAGGTTATTTCGCCATCATCCGACTCTACGGCCCGAAGGAACCCGCCATCGATAAGAGCTGGAAGCCCGGTGACATCGAGCAGGTGAAGTGACGTTGGGCTGCCGATGTCGGGAGGTAAACATAATGCGGATGAGATCGCCAACGAGGGAGGCTTTAAGCAGAGACCGTTGACCGGCAGCTTTTGGCCGACATCTGCCTTTCGTGATGGGCAGATATCGGCCGAGGCTGTGTAAAAACGTTTTTGATCGTAACAGGTGGCTGGATTCGACACAAAAATTGCGCTCTTACGCAAATTTCAGGTCTGCTGAGTTGCCGAGTGCCAGCAATCCTAGAGCTCCACTTTGTTGTTCGCGGACTGCGTCAAAAACTCGCTGATCAGTGACGTAACCTGCTGTTGGATTACCTCGCGCGGGCGAGCATTGTCGCCATCCCCGCAAATGATGCCATCGCCAGGAGTGTCCTCTTCGAGCAATGCCACTGCACCCGGTTTGCAAATCGGCAAGAAGCTGAAATGGCTGGCGTCACTGATCTCGACATAGCGGCTGGACGCTTGGGGCAGGCGTGTGGCCAGGTTGGCGGACTCCAACTGAGCAGGCAGTTCCACCGATGGTGCGCCGGCAGCGATAACCAGCACCGGCACCGGCAGAGCCGCAAGGCTCTCGTCGGTCATCCCGCGCGAGAGTCCCAGGTCCAAAGAAACCACAGCGGTGACGCGTTGATCGCGCAAATCGCCGGCCAGACCAGCCTTTAATGCCGGAGTACTCTCAGGGTCGATCTTTTGATAATTGGTGCAACTGGATAACTGCGGATGGAGTTTGCAATCACGGGCAAACAGGGCCGGGTCGAAACGAGCACCGGCGATCGCCATTGCGGTCCAGCCGCCGAGTGAATGGCCCACTACAGCAATTTGACGCTTTGCGACCACGCCAAATTTTTCAGGTTGAGTGGTGACCGCCTCAATGGCCCGATGCAGGTCAATGGGCCGCTGCCATAACTGCGCCGCCGCTTGCGGGCTGCGATCATGGGTCGTGGTGCCGGGGTGGTTGACCGCTGCGACAATGTAACCCTTATGGGCCAATGCACTCGCCAACCAGTTCTGATTGTTCCAATTGCCTCTGAATCCATGGGAGAGCACCACCAATGGGTGCTCGCCAGCAGAGGGTGGCGCGTTGCGAACCGCAGAAGCACCGACAAACACCACATCGTCGCCGATCAACTGTGGGGTGACGGTCGTTGTACTGGGATACCAGACGACCATCTCCAGCGGACGCTCATTGTGTGGGTCCGGCAGGGTGGAGGATTGGAAGCCGACAGAGTTGACGTCAGCGAGAGCGCTGGTCGTCAGACAGGTTAAAAACAGGGCGCCGAGAGCTGGTTTCAATGGGGTTCTCTTCCTTGATTTAGATAGGGGTTCAGAACCTGAAACCCACCGATAGCGTGCATCACATCTCGCAAATTATAGAAATCCAGCGCCGTGTGCAGGTGAATCCGCATCGACATTAAAGCCGATACTCCGACTGACATGCATAGTTTTCGTTATCTGCATTGACCGGTTGAATCCACAGTCGTTTTCTGCCTGTCGCGAAGGGCCGTAACCGGCCAGTAGCAGACGCTCGGCCAAGTTCGCGTTCGGCCAGAAGCAGTCACTTCCAAATTCACGCAAGGAACAGAAGACTTACCGCTGCAGCATTTGCCGAAGATTTACTCGAAGAAATCGCCAAGTACGGCGTTGCCAATGTCAAACGGATCTATGACGATGGGATTGATCTTCAGTTGGGTGGATGGAAGAAGGTGCTGCTCGAACATTCGATTCAGCCCATCCAACAGTTCGCGTACACCAAAGGTAAGAACACAATAGACAGCGCCTTGACCTTCGACGCAATAGACCTGCTGCTCCAGAGTTTGGGCAGTAGCATATTCAGAAAAAACCTACTTTAGCGATGAACTCAACATTGATGCATCACAAAAGCCCCGAAGACAATATGTTTAACCGCCCGATAAAGCTTCAACACCTCAACATTAGAAAATACTTTTTCACCAGGATGAAAATCCACGCTCAAACTAATTTTTCCTTCGTACGCGCCACGAATAGAGCAGATAGACTGAAACATACAGTCAAAGCGAAAATACTCATAATCGCGTAAATCTTTAAAAATCAGAAATTTCTTTAGGTCAGCTTGATCAGAGCGAAAGACCACGAAATCATTCGTCGCCTCCACCAACTCCAAGGTACCGCTGCTACTTTTGATGAACTCGTAGGTAGACCTACCTGGGTCATTCATTCCAGCATCGTTACGTTCAAGAAATACCCTAATCTTCTCAACATTGCTGCCAACGATATCTACACCGCTGATCAAAATCGACTGACGCTCCTCTTCTGAACTAACTCCTCTTGAAATCACATCTGAGTTCAAACAGTACTTCACACCATCAACCAAAAAATAATTCACCTGCTGGCTTTCAGTGACAACACTACTCCATATCCACACAGCAGCTAACACTACCGCAGCCAGAACATAAAACCTCATAGCTATCGTCCCATCATACTGAATCGACCACAGTTTAGTAGATGATTTGAAGGTCCGCTTCTGGCCGATCTCTGCCTTCCACGACCGGCTGAAACTGACTCATGGAGGACATTATCCAATGACCGCTATGGGGCAAATTTGAGATGGATAACCGTTAGCGCTACCCATAAGTACAACGAGCCGATTGACCTCAGTTACTTACACGAGCATTGAGCGTAATAACGGGGCCGAAAGTGAGCAGTGGACGTAGCTCTTCCATAACGCTGGCGACATGCTGGTTGCCGGCGTGCTCTTCGACCGCCTGCTGGTTTGTCCAGCCATCGATTATGTAAAACGTATTGGGTGCTTCGAAACTCTGATAGAGGTCGTAATACAGGCAACCGGGTTCCGCTCTTGCCGGCTCAACAAATTGCAAAATCAAGGCTTTAACCCGCTCGGTGTTGCAATCATCGCAGCGAAGCTCGCAGATGATGTGCCGCTCTTCGAATTTGGTGCTTTGCATGTTTTTACCCTGGATTTAGAGGAACCCTTAGCTGGTGCGAAATGACCGATTCACGGCCGGTCATTCAACGTACCGCACCAGATTTGCCAAGCGCTTTACTCGGAGCGCTTTTCGAATATTTCTTTGGCGATGGCTGCCGCCGACATTGCGTTCGGCCAACCGGCGTAGAAGGCCAGATGCGTAATGATTTCAGCAGCCTGAATTTGGGTCAGGCCGTTCTCCATGGCTTTGTTCACATGAAAAGGGATTTGAGCGGCTTGCCCCACTGCAACCAGGGCTGCGACCGTGACCAGGCTGCGATCACGGGGAGTCAGTGCCGGGCGCAGCCACAGGTCATGGAACAGTACCGAAGTTGTATAGCCTGCGAGCGCGTCGAATGCAGGCCCGATCATCTGTTCTACCGCTGCCACGCGCATCTGTTCAAAGCCTTCGTCGACTGGGAGCATGTTGTCCTGTACATCCGCCAACGCGATTGGCGCGATATCGCGGGCCTCAAATACGTCTTTGGCTATGGATGCCGCCAATGTGGCATTGCCCCAGCCTGAATAGAATGCCAAATGAGTGATGACTTCACTCAGTTCGGTGGGCGTAACACCATTGTTCAACGCCAAATCGAATTGGCGAGCCATTTCGGCTGGCTGATGCCGTGCAATCAAGGCGGCAACGGTCACGATGCTGCGATCCCGGGGCAGCAATTGCGGACGCTGCCATATCTCTTCCAGAAGCACGTCCTGGGTGTAGCGTGCAAATGCCGGTACGGCGAAGTTCGCTTCGTCTGACTTCATAGTGATTGATCGCTCGTGCAGGTGAATAGTGGGAAACGAGCGTGTGACGGTGCCCCTGAAGAAACACCGTCAGGCGCTGAAGAACGCTTAACGGTTGATGCTTTTCATCATCTGCGCGTTGTAACGCTCACCTTGTACAGGCACCTTGGCCAGAACCTCACCGAGTTCACGAAGGTCTTCTGCGGTCAATTGCACGGTTGCTCCGCCTACGTTCTCTTCAAGGCGATGCAGCTTGGTTGTACCGGGGATAGGCGCAATCCACGGCTTTTGTGCCAGCAGCCAGGCCAATGCAATCTGGGCCGGGGTTGCTTGCTTGCGCTGGGCGATTTCACCGATCAGGGCGACGAGATGGTGATTGGCCTCGCGGGCACCGTCAGCAAATCGAGGCAGATTGTTCCGTACATCACCGCTAGAGAAGGTCGTACCGGCATCTATTTTCCCGGTCAGGAACCCTTTGCCCAGCGGGCTGAAGGGAATGAATCCAATCCCGAGCGCTTCGAGAGTTGGGATTATTTCCAGTTCAGGCTCACGGGTGAACATCGAATACTCACTTTGAAGTGCCGACAGCGGCTGCACTGCATGGGCACGACGGATAGCGTCTACGCCAGCTTCACACATGCCAAAGTATTTGACCTTGCCCTCGGTGATGAGGTCGCGCACGGCCCCGGCAACATCTTCCATAGGGACATTGGGATCGACGCGATGTTGGTAAAACAGGTCAATGCAGTCGGTCTTCAGGCGCTTGAGTGATTCTTCCGCCACCTGACGGATGCGCTCAGGTCGACTGTCCAGCCCAGCGGCGGGATTGCCGTCCTTAAAACCGAATTTTGTCGCGATGACGATCTGCTCGCGAAATGGTTGAACGGCTTCGCCCACCATTTCTTCGTTGACTTGCCCATAGGCTTCTGCCGAATCGAAGAGGGTGACACCACGCTCAAAGGCCGCCCTGATGAGTTTGATTGCATCCGCTTTGTCAGTGGCGGGGCCATAGCCGAATGTCAGGCCCATGCAGCCCAGACCAATGGCTGAAACTTCGAGGCCGTTGCTGCCGATTTTGCGCTTTTGCATCATCCATCTCCTTTGAGGGTATTGGAAACCAACCCACAAACTGTTTGGTTATTGGGGATGCAGTTACTTTAAAAAGATCTGATCCATTCAAGAAGTGGCATACTGCGATAACCGGTATGAGATAAATTCATCATGGCGCAGAGCGATTTCAATAGCCTTGCAGTGTTCATCACCGTTGCGCGCGAGCGCAGTTTCACCAGGGCCGCTGCCCATCTGGGTGTGTCCCAATCCGCTATCAGCCATAGCATCCGTAGTCTTGAAGAGCGTCTCGGAATCCGCTTGTTGACCCGCACCACACGCGGGGCGTCGCCGACCGAAGCCGGCGAGCGTTTGCTCGCCAGTCTTGTGCCTTACTACGAGGGAATAGAAGCAGAAGTCGCCGCGTTGGGAGAGTTGCGCGACAAGCCATCAGGGACTATTCGGATAACGTCCCACGACCATCCCGCATCCACCATTCTCTGGCCGAAACTCTCCAGGTTGCTGCCGGAATATCCCGACCTCACCCTGGAGATCAATATCGGCTACGGGTTGATCGATATCGTCGCTGAACGTTATGACGCGGGGGTGCGGATAGGCGATCAGGTGGCAAAAGACATGATCGCAGTCAGAATTTCCCCTGACTTTCGCATGGCTGTCGTGGGCTCGCCGAGTTACTTTGCCCATCGTGAAAAGCCACAAATTCCCCAGGATCTGACCACCCATAACTGCGCGAACCTGCGGTTGCCCACTCATGGTGGCCTGTATGCCTGGGAGTTTTCCAAGGCCGGTAAAGCGCTGCATGTTCAGGTGCCCGGGCAGATGATCTTTAACACCTCACCCCAGACAATGTCCGCCGCTCTGGAAGGATACGGGCTGGCTTATGCGCCGGAGGATGTTGTCCAGGCCTATGTCGAGGATGGCCGGTTGATCCGTGTTCTTGAGGACTGGTCGCCGACTTTTCCGGGATATCACCTTTACTATCCGAGCCGGAGGCAATCCTTGCCAGCCTTCGCACTTGTTGCCAATGCTCTCCGCTACAAGGCTTAGGGGGCTTCGCGGCATAACTTTTCGCAAGCTTGTCGAAACGCGTAACGATGCCGCGATTCTCCTTCAACCAGCCGAACATGCGCTCAATGATATTGCGCTGCCGGTACTTGGGACGATCAAACAGTCTCGGCAACCCCGGCTTGGGTTTACGCTTCATGCTGCGCAGAGGAATCACCGGTTGCATCCGATACCGGTCGCAGTAGCGGCGCAAAGCTTCGGCGTCATAGCCTTTATCAGCCAACAACCATCGCCAGCGTTTGCGAGGTCGACCGCGCAAGCCTGGTATGTACGCCTCATCCAGCAACGGCTGGGCATAAGTGATGTCAATGGCTTGCCCGCCCGACAATAGAAATTGGTCAAACGTTCCGCGACTACGCCAGTCACGAAAACGTTGATAGACCGTTGACCATGGGCCGAAGCGCTCAGGCATGTCGCGCCAGGCAGCGCCAGAACAGAGCACCCAAAGGATGCCGTTGAGCATCACGCGATCATCTGTTCGGGGACGCCCGCTACGGCGAGGTTCATCGAAGATATCCGCAACCAAATCCCAGGCTGCATCGGGGAGTTCGTACCGTTTGGCCATCGTTGGGCTCCTGCCTTTGATGGACGCGGACTTTACTGAATCTCGACCCCGCTGGAGTTCAAATTGGTTTCGGCTGATTTCGTACAGAGCCCAGTGCAGTACTCAAGCGGTCTGCATCAGGCTGCGCAATTGGAGAATCGCCTGCGCAATCGGGGAGGTTGGCAGGCAGTGCAATCGCTAGCTTAGGGCCCATCCAACAACAAGACCTCGCTAAAGGAAGGCTTATGCAATTCAGGCTTGCCATTGCCCACTGTGTGCCCTGCGCTTTTGAGTCGACTAAGGGAAACCTTTAGCCGGGTTGAAGATTTCCCCCCAACGAATGCTGTTCATCTCGATATCGGCGCGGCGCCTGCTGACTTACCTTGGGTAGACAAGAGGCGTGTCGTCTTGGCTGGCTGTTGCATTGAGCCCGCCTGGCGCTTTACCCCATAACAACAATAGGCCTGACAATGCTCGAACCCGTCGTTCTTTATATCCCAGATGCAATTCGCCTTCCTGCGCAAGAAGGCTCGGTGTTCGGCTGCCGGCATTTTTAACTTTTAGTTCGAATCTGCTCCTATAAATACAGTGCCCAGCACATACAGATGTGGAGAAGTTAGATGCTTCAGGTAAAACAATCTTGCCGTGGGCTTGGTATTGCCAGCGTGTTGGGAGTGATCTGTTCGCCATTGGCAGCCTATGCCGATGTTGTTGATGATAGTCACTTGAAAGTGGATACGCGTAACTTCTACTTGCACCGTAATTACACCAATAACAATGCGCCGGTTTCTGAAGTGCATAGTTGGTCTCAGGGGTTCGATGCACAGTTTACGTCCGGTTACACCGACACGGCCCTGGCGATCGGCCTTGATGTGGATGCGCAATACGCAGTGCGCCTGGATTCATCGGGCAACGACGGTTCGCTGCCTTTCAGCGTCCGTGACCAGCAGACGGCGGATGACTACAGTCGCGCCGGTGCAACCTTCAAGATGCGCTACAGCAAGACCGAGTTGAAGGTCGGTGACCTTCGCCCTCAATTGCCGGTGGCGTACGATGACACCAGTCGGCAACTGGATACGATCTATCAAGGGGCGGTGGTCGAGTCCAGGGAAGTCGATGGATTGACGATGACCGGTGGCCGGTTCTGGTCTGCCGTGACACGGGAATCTTCCAACCACGAGAAACTGTACAAGTTTGGCTCCACCGATAATCTCGACAGTGATGGCCTGGACTTCGGCGGCGCCACTTACGACATTACAAAGAACCTGCAAGCCAGTTATTTCTATGGCGTGTTGCACGATATTTATCAGCAGCACTATTTCGGCTTGATGCATATGGCTGACTTGGGTAATGGCTACAAACTCAAGACCGACTTGCGCTACTTCAATAACAATGAAGATGGCAATGCCTTGAACGGTGAGATCGACAACCGTTCCTACGGTGGCTTGTTCACCTTGCTCAAAGGCGCCCACATGTTTGGCCTCAGTTACCAGCGCATGCTCGGTGACAGCGTGTTCCCGACGATGAACGGGTTTATCCCGCAACCTTACCTGGTGCACTGGTCGTCCCTGGGGTTTGTCCGCCCGGATGAAAAGTCCTGGGGCGCGCGCTACAGCTATGACTTTGCCGGGATGGGCGTGCCGGGGTTGAAGCTCTACACCCGCTACATCAAGGGAACCAACTGGGACCGTGGCGCCAACCTGAGCGACAACCAGGAAAGCGAACGCTTCCTGGGGCTCAGCTACGTGGTGCAGAGCGGGGCGCTGCAAGGCCTGGGGCTGGACCTGCGCAACATCGACGTGAAACAGAAGTACGGCTACGACTACAACGAATTCCGTTTCGCCACGACCTACACCTGGAAGTTCTGGTAAGCCCGGTCCACCCGGAGTTTGACCCCATAACAATAAGAGGCCTGACCATGTTCGAACCCTTTGTCCTTTACATCTGCCCCGCAACTTCCCAGTCGGTGCGCTGTGCACCGTCACCCGGCGCGCTGCGCCCATGAGCGGATTCCAAGAGGAGCAAACACTAGTGAATATCCAGGTCGATAACGCGGTCCTGCAACAGCAGAAGAAGAAAACCTACATTTACGAGTGGTACGTGGTCGGCCTGTGCATGATCGCCTACATCTTTTCATTTGTGGATCGGCAGATCCTGGCGCTGATGATCGAACCGATCAAAGCCGACCTGCAGATCAGCGACACCCAGTTCAGTTTGCTGCACGGGCTGGCCTTTTCGTTGTTCTACGCCTTCATGGGCATGCCCATCGCTTATCTGGCCGACCGCTTCTCCCGGCCGAAGATCATCGCCGTCGGCGTGGTGTTCTGGAGCCTGGCGACGGCTGCCTGCGGCATGAGCAAGAACTTCCTGCACATGTTCCTCGCCCGCATTGGCGTGGGTGTCGGCGAAGCGGCCCTGTCGCCCTCGGCCTACTCGATGTTCAGCGACATGTTCCCCAAGGAAAAACTCGGCCGCGCAGTGGGTATCTACTCGATCGGCTCGTTCGTCGGTGGTGGCCTGGCCTTCCTGGTGGGTGGCTATGTGATCGCGATGCTCAAGGACATGAACACCATCGAAGTCGCCGTTCTCGGTGCGATGAAGGCCTGGCAACTGGCGTTCTTCATTGTCGGCCTGCCCGGTATCGTGGTCGGCCTGTTGATCTGGCTTACCGTGCGCGACCCGGCGCGCAAGGGGCTGCAGGTCGATGCACAGGGTCAGGCCAAGAAGGTTGCGATGAGCGATGGCTTGCGTTTCCTCGGTCGCCACCGTGCCACCTTCACCTGCCATTACCTGGGCTTTTCGTTCTACGCCATGGCCCTGTTCTGCATGATGAGCTGGAGCCCGGCCCTGTACATCCGCAAGTTCGGCCTGTCGCCAATGGAGGCCGGCTACATGCTCGGCACCGTACTGTTGGTGGCCAATACCGCAGGCGTGCTGTTCGGCGGATGGCTCACCGACTACCTGGCCAAGAAAGGTCATCAGGACGCCGCCATGCGCACCGGCGTCATCGGTGCCCTCGGCATGGCGGTGCCGGCCGTGCTGTTCCCGCAAGCCGATCAACTGTGGCTGTCGGTGACGCTGTTGGTGCCGGCGATGTTCTTCGCTTCGTTCCCGATGCCGGCGTCCACGGCGGCGATGCAGATCCTCGCGCCGAACCAGGTGCGCGCACAGGTCTCGGCGGTGTTCCTGCTGATCAGCAATCTGCTGGGCCTGGGCCTGGGCACCACGCTGGTGGCGCTGTTGACCGACCGCTACTTCGGATCGCCCGCGGCAGTCGGTTCGTCGATGTCGCTGGTGATCGCCGGTGCATCGGCGTTGACGGTGCTACTGCTCTGGCGTGGCTGCCGTCGTTTTCGGGAAAGCTATGCCCGGGAGTATCCGACCCGGGCCTGATTGGTCATAGTCCACGATCGGCGCCCCGGCCTCGCTCCCTTTGAAGGGCGCGGGGCCGAGGTGCTCCAGGTCAGGAGAACCCTTGATGTTGAATGATGTACACCTGCTGGAACGGCACAGCCTGCTCAGCTCGGCCGATTACCGCGAGATCAAGGACAAGGTCAGCCAATACCTGTGCCCGCACAGCTTCAACGTGCTGCGTGACGAGCCCATCCACACCCGGCTCAACGGGGTGTTTTTCGGCGATTCGGCACTGCTCGACCTGCGCTATGGCGCGCCGGTGGAAATCACCATCGGCGACATTGCCGATCAGTACCTGTTTCGCATTACCTTGCAGGGGCACTGCGAAGTGGCCCACGGGCGGCGCAGCGCGGCGATGCAGTCGGGCTACCTGAGCGTTTCCTCGCCGTTCGCGCAAAGCCGCATCGTCACCGATGGCGAGTGCCGCAACCTGATCCTGCGCGTCGACCGTGATGCCCTGGAGACACAATTGCAACGCCTGCTCGGCCGCAGCCTGCGGCAGTCGGTGATCTTTGATGTCAGCGTCGACCACCTGGGCGCGGGTGTCGTCAGCCTCTATCACACCCTGGACTACATCTGCCGGCTGTACGGCAGCGGCGTGGACGGTTCGCGTCTCGCCAGCGGCTTGTCCGAATACCTGATGCAACTGCTGCTCACACAGCTGCCGCACAACTACTCGGCGGATCTGTTGATCGACTCGCGCGCACCGCTGCCGCACCACGTGAAAAAGGCCCGTGACTACATCGAGGAACACCTCGACGAACCGATCAGCCTGACGACCCTGAGCGAACTGTGTGGCGTCTCGGTGCGCACTCTGCAAAACGGTTTCAACCAGTTCCTTCAGCAGGCGCCGGTCGAATACATCCGTGACCGTCGCCTGGCGGTGATCCACGAATCGCTCAAACAGGGCAGGGGCGGTGAAACCGTCACCGATATCCTGTTGCGTCACGGCATCAACAGTTTCGGGCATTTCTCCAGCGCTTATCGGCAACGCTATGGCTGCCTGCCGTCGGACACCCTGCGGCGGCAGAAGCATTGAGACTCCTGCGCAATCCGTCAGTCGGCTGCGCAATCGGATAAGTGCGCGACGGAGCGGCTCGATAGGATCGAGTCTCTGACAAAAAGGAGTATCTGCATGAATATTACCGTGCTGGGTGGTGGTCACGGCTGTTACGCCGCTGCTGTCGAAATGGCTGAAAAAGGGCACCAGACCCGCCTGTGGCGTCGAGACTGCGCCGCGCTTAAAGAACTGTTGGCCATCGGCAGCCTGACCATCAAGGACTACAAGGGCACTCGCAAATTGTCCGTCGGCCAGCAGGGCGACAAGCTGTCGTTCACCGACGACCTGGCCGAAGCCCTGGGCGACGCGCAACTGGTGATCATCCCGCTGCCGTCAACCGCCCACGAAGACCTGGCCAAACATGTTGCGCCGCACCTGCACGACGGTCAGGTGGTGTTCCTGCCACCGGGCACCTTCGGCAGTTTCGTGTTCGCCAAGGCCATGGCCGATGCGGACAACCGGAGCAAGGTCGCCTTCGCTGAAACCGGTACGTTGCCGTATCTGGTACGCAAGCATGGCGCCAGCGACCTGGTGATCAGCGGTTACGCCACCCGCCTGCCAACCGGCGTATTCCCCAGCAACCTGTCCGAGCATGCTTTCGCGGTACTGCGCGAGGCCTACCCGAGCGTCGAGCCGATTGAAGACGCCCTGAGTGGTGCGCTGATGAACGCAGGCCCCATCATCCATCCGCCGCTGATCATGATGAACGCCGGTCCCCTGGAGCATTTCGAGGCCTGGGACATTCATAACGAAGGCACCCAACCGTCGATCCGTCGCGTGACCAACCAGCTCGATGCCGAGCGCATGGCCGTGCGCGAAGCACTGACCTACGGCGCTCCGCACTTCCCCCTGGCCGACCACTACAACACCACCGAAGGCGATGAGTGGATGTACGGTCGCGGTGCCCACGGCAAGCTGACCGACAGCGGCGACTGGCGCGAAGACATCGACCTGCAGAAGCACCGCTACATGCTTGAAGACACACGCCTGGGCCTGTCCTTCCTGGTGTCCGTCGGCCGCTGGGCCGGTGTGCCGACTCCGGTCGCGCAGGGTCTGCTGAGCATTGCCTCGGTCGTCGCTGCACGGGATCTCTACGCCGAAGGCCGCACCCTGGAAAATCTCGGTCTGGCCAAACTGAGTCGGGCGCAGATGACCGAACTGCTGACCAAGGGCTACAACTGATGAACGCCGCGCTGCCCCAAGTCAGCGTGGTCGGCGCCGGCCGGATGGGCGAGGGCATTGCCCTGGCGTTCATCCATGCGGGCTTGCCGGTCACCCTCATCGACATCAAGGATCGCTCCGAGGAGGAACGGCACGGCTACTTCGAGCGTGTGCGCAACAACATCCGCAGCGAATTGCAGATGCTGGTACGCCTTGGTGTGCTCGAGGGGGACCAGGCGGACATCGCGATAGCCCGGCTGACGGTGCAATCAAAATCCCAGGCCGCGGCGACACTGCCTCAGTGCGACCTGGTGTTCGAAGCGGTGCCGGAAGTCATCGCGGTCAAGCAGGAGACCTTCGCCTGGGTCAGCGAGCATGTCCCGGCGTCGGCCATCATCGCGTCCACCACCTCGACTTTCCTGGTCACCGAGTTGAGTGAAATGGTCAGCACGCCTGCGCGCTTCGTGAACGCGCACTGGCTCAATCCGGCGTACCTGATGCCGCTGGTGGAAGTCAGCCGCAGCGAAGCGAGCTGCCCGCAGGTGGTCGAACGGCTGCTGCAACTGCTCAAGCGCATCGGCAAGGTGCCCGTGGTGTGCAATCCGGTGGCCGGCTACATCGTGCCGCGCATTCAGGCATTGGTGATGAACGAAGCGGCACGGATGGTGGAGGAAGGCGTGGCCAGCGCAGAAGATATCGACACCGCGGTGCGTGTCGGCTTTGGTTTGCGCTTCTCGGTGCTGGGCCTGCTTGAATTCATCGACTGGGGCGGCGGCGACACTTTGTACTACGCCTCGCGCTACCTGAGCGGCGCGCTGTCACCGCGCTTCGAATCGCCGCAGGTGATCGCCGACAACATGCAAAACGGCCGCAATGGCTTGCGCGATGGCCAGGGTTTCTACGACTACCGTGATGTGGACGTGGATGCCTACAAGCAGCAGCGCCTCGGCGACTTTGTGCGCAAGCTGGAGTTGTCGGGGCTGACGCTCGCGTTCGATGGCGCCTTGAAACAGGCCTGAGCATCAGGGCCCGGAGGCCGGGCCCTGACACCCTTGGCGATTTGCCGGTTCTACAGGCAGTACTGGCTGGTGGGCAGCACGTCGATCTTGTCGAAATCGATGAAGCGGCTGCAACTGTCCATCATCGCCGCCAGGTTGCGCTGGAATTTCCCTTCGTCGCCCGCTGCATCGAAAAAGGCCATGGGATCGGTCATGGCCGCTGGCGGAAAACATTCTTCGACGATGGCATCGATCCGTGGGGCGCCGTGGGTCAGTGCCGACACCACCAGATTTTGCACGTACTGGAAGTTGGCTTGCGTGTCCACGGCCACCGCCGTGTGATGATTGCGCCAGACGTCCAGCCAGGCCTCGGGAGTCAGGCGTGGAGGGCGGGTCAGCAGGGCCAGTTGGGCAAAGCCGTGGGTACGCTCACCGGGCTTTGCAGGGAAGCGGGTATTGGCGATGGCGACCGACTCGCAGACCAGGTAGGCGGCCATGCGCGCCGTTGCCGAGCCGATCAATTGGTCGAAAGGGCGACGAGCCGCCCCGTTGGCACTGTCCAGCCACAGCGACAGGCTGCCATCGGGCAATGGCCGGTTGTTTTCCTGGCGCAGACCGGCGGCTGGCTGCACATCGGCATCGCACAGGTTCAATTGCACACCATGGGCACCGAGTGCCTGCAATTGCCCGGCAACCTCACTGCGCAGACGATGGGCGAAGGTATCAGGACTGACTTGAGTATCACGCCACAGCAGATAGATGACTTTTTCCATAGCTATCAAGCTCCTCGTTGCGGTTGATGGATGGGGCGGCGGTCGTGCTGCCTGGTCCATCCGGATGACCGGAAATCCCTGGCGTCATAGTCAATCAAGGCCCGCGCCGGGTAATACCTCAAACAGACTATTGACCAGCAATATGAGGGCGATGGCTGCGCCGCTCGACGCCGGGCAGCCCTGGAGAACTGCAGCTAAGCTTTCTTGCGCTGGGGCGGCAGTGCAAGTGTTGCCTCGGGATGTCTATTGCCGGCAAGGGAGCCATCCGCCATGAGCACCGAACAGAGTCATTACAGTCCGCCGACCCTGCTGGTGGTCGATGACACGCCTGACAACCTGATGCTGATGACGGATCTGCTCAAGGATCGCTACCGGGTCAAGGCCGCCAATAGCGGTGAAAAGGCTTTGCGCGTACTGCAGGGCGACACACTCCCGGACCTGATCCTGCTGGACGTGATGATGCCCGGGCTGTCTGGCCATGAAGTGGCCCGGCAGCTCAAGCGCGACCCGCGTACCCGCGACATTCCGATCATCTTTCTGACGGCCATGGCCGCGACTGAAGACGAGATCCATGGCCTGGAACTGGGGGCCGTCGACTACATCACCAAACCCATCAGGCCGGCGCTGGTCCTGGCGCGGGTGGATACCCAGCTCAAGCTCAAGGCGGCGGCGGACTTCCTGCGCGATCACAACGACTATCTGGAAGCGGAAGTGGCGCGCCGGACCCGCGAGGTGATTGCGATCCAGGATGTGGCCATCCAGGCCATGGCTTCACTGGCCGAGACTCGCGATAACGAAACCGGCAACCATATCCGGCGCACCCAGCATTACATCAAGGTGCTGGCGGAGCATCTGCGTGATCATCCGCGCTTCAGTCACTTTCTCACCGGGGACACCATCGCGTTATTGTTCAAGTCGGCGCCGTTGCACGACATCGGCAAGATCGGCATTCCCGACCATATCCTCCTCAAGCCGGGGCGCTTCACCGAGGAAGAGTTCGAGATCATGAAGACTCATACAACGCTGGGGCGTGACGCCATTGAGCATGCCGAGGATCAGCTCGGTATTCGCGCCGAGTTCCTCAGCCTGGCCAAGGAGATTGCCTACAGTCACCAGGAAAAATGGGATGGCAGTGGCTATCCGCAAGGGCTGGCGGGTGACGACATCCCCATCAGCGCCCGGTTGATGGCAGTGGCGGACGTCTATGACGCGTTGATCAGCCGTCGGGTCTATAAAGCGGGGATGCCCCACGAGCAGGCGGTCGAGATTATTCGCCAGGGGCGAGGCACGCATTTCGATCCGGACATCTGCGATGCCTTCCTGGCCTGCGTTGAACAGTTCCAGACCATTGCCGAGCGTTTCGCCGATTCTGATCAGGACATGGCCCGCAAGCGGGCTGCCCTGGAGCGTATCGGCCAGACTCCGTGAACCGGCAACTACCACCTCTATGTCAGTGTTTTCATCAGGTCCACGAGGATAGTCATGGCTCGATTGCGTACCCTGCTTGAGCGCCTTGCGCTGCTTCACAAACTGATCCTGGGTTTTTCAGCGCTGCTGCTGTTGGTGCTGGTGCTCGGCGTGCAAAGCCTGCGCACCCAGCAATCGCTGAAGCAGGACATGCAGAACCTCTATCTGCAGGAACTGGTCGGCATGGAGCACTTGCAGGAAGCACGTGTGCAATTGCCCCATATGATGCAAGCACTGCAGCGCGCGGTGGGCACCGACAGCGCGCAGATTCGCGTCGAGTCCCGGCAGCAGTTGCAGGATATCCGCGAGCGCCTGCAGCAGGCGGTGGCCCATGCCAAAGTGACCATAACGCGCGCGGAGAATCTGGCGCGCCTCTCCGAGTTCGACCTGTTGCTGCAACAGTTGCAGCGTCAAAGCGACCAGGCCTTTGTATTGATCGACCAGGGCCAGCAGAACAAGGCGTTGGTGCTGCTCAATAGCAGCGAATTCCAGCAACTGGCCCAGAAGGCCGACGGCCTTTTGTACGCGACCGCCCAGATCAAGGAAGCCGCGATTCGCGACACCGCCAAGGACATTGCCGGGTTTGCCGAACGCAGCACCATGCTGACCTACGTACTGTTGTTCGGTGGCTTGTCGTTGGCGCTGCTGTTGTCCTGGGTCGTCAGCCAGTCGATCCGCCACCCGCTCAACCGCGTGCGGGTGGCGGTAGATCACTTGGCCGCCGGGCAGCTCGATCAACCGATTCCCCACACCGACCTGAATAACGAGACCGGCGATCTGGCGCGGGCCATCGCCAAACTGCAGACAGAGTCCCAACAGCTTGAGCGCCAGCGCTGGATCAAGGCCCATACCGCCCAATTGCAGGTCGATCTGCAGCAGGCCGAAACCCCGGCCGAACTGGCGCAGGTGTTTCTGCAATGCATGGCCGGTCTGCACGGAATCTGCCAGGGGGTGCTGTACAGCGCACAGGAAGACGCCGGTACGCTGCTGCTGATGGGGCGTTATGCCACCGATTCCGAGCGGCCACCCGAGGCGCAAGTCATGTTCGGCGATGGTCTGTTGGGGCAGTGCGCGGTGGATCGTGTGCCGCGTCAGTTTCAGGCGATGCCGGAGCAATACTGGTGTTTGCGCTCGCCCCTTGGCGAGGTCCCGGCCCGTTGCCTGCTGCTGCAACCCATTGTCCGTGGCGAGCGGTTACTGGGCGTACTCGAACTGGCCGGGCTGGAACCCTTGGCCGAGCGTGAATGGCTGCTGTTGCAGGAAGCCACCCCACGCCTGGCCGCGGCCATGGCGATTCTGGAGCGTAATCAGGCGGTCAAGACCCTGTTGGCGGAAACCCGGCGCCAGGCCAATGAGATGGCGGAACAGGCGCTGCAACTGGAACAGCAGGCCCAGGCACTGGAAACCCAGCAGTCGGCGTTGCGCGCCACCGAGGCCTGGTATCGCGGGATTATCGAAGCGGCGCCGGACGGCATGCTGGTGGTGGATGCGCAGGGGCAAATCCTGCGCACCAATCGCCAACTGGATCAGTTGTTCGGCTATAGCCCTGGCGAGTTGCTCGGCGAGACCATCGATCGCCTGGTGCCGTTGGCCAGTCGTGGGCGCCACGAGGCGTTGCGCAAAGGCTTCATGGCCCACGGCGAGACTCGCCAGATGGGGGCCAACCTGGACGACCTGCAAGGCGTGCGCAAAGACGGAAGTCTGTTCTCGGCGGAGATCAGCCTTTCGCATCTGCCGAGTCTGGAGGGGGGCGGCGTCTGCGTGTGCGCTTCGGTGCGCGACGTGAGTGAACGGCGTCATCTGCAGGCGGCGCTCAAGGCCAGTGAGGCACAGTTGCGTGCAGTACTCGACAGCAGTCCGGTGGCCATGGTGATCAGGGACGTCGATGGCCGCCCGACCTACTGCAATCCGCAGTTCGACAGTCTGTTCGGGACGCGTCTGGCTGAACTCGAAGGTACGGATCCGGCGCAGTTCTGGGTCGACCCGCAGGCACACCAGAGCTTTCACGAAGCGGCGGCGCAAGGTGCAGTGCTGAACTTCGAGACCACCCTGCAACGCGCGGGAGGCGAGCGCTTCGACGTACTGGTTTCGGCCGTCACGATGACGCTGGGAGAGCGGGGCATGGAGGCCAATTGGTACTTCGACATCACCGACCGCAAGACCGCCGAGGCCGAGGTGCAGCGCGCACGGGAGGCCGCGGAAGAGGCGACCCGGGCCAAGAGCAACTTCCTGGCCACCATGAGCCACGAGATTCGCACGCCGATGAACGCCATCATCGGCATGAGCTACCTGGCATTGCGAACCGAACTCGACCACCGCCAGCGCAACTACATCGAAAAGGTCCATCGCTCGGCGGAATACCTGTTGGTGATCATCAACGACATCCTCGACTTCTCCAGGATCGAAGCCGGCAAAATGCACCTTGAGCACATTCCCTTTCACCTCGAGGCTGTGCTCGACGGTTTTGCCAGCATGATCGGCCTCAAAGCCGAGGACAAAGGCCTGGAATTGCTGTTCAGCACCGATGCCGAACTGCCGACCGCCTTGATCGGCGATCCGTTGCGCCTTGGCCAGGTGCTGATCAACCTGGGCAACAATGCGACGAAGTTCACCGAGCAGGGCGAGATCGTGCTCGGTGTAGAGCAGCGGGGCGCGGCAGGAGAGCAGGCGCAACTGCATTTCTGGGTACGTGACACCGGGATCGGCATGAACGCCGAACAATGCTCGCGCCTGTTTGAACCCTTCAGCCAGGCCGATAGCACCACCACCCGCAAGTACGGTGGCACCGGGTTGGGCCTGGCCATCTCCCGGCATCTGGTGGAGTTGATGGGAGGGCGCATTTGGGTGCAGAGCGAGCCGGGCCTGGGTTCCACTTTCCATTTCGAGGTGAGCCTGGGGGTACAACGCGACAGCCATCCACGGCGCATGGTGACCGCCGACGAATTGCTTGGCAGCCGTGTGTTGGTGGTCGATGACAACGCCAGCGCGCGCGCGATCCTGTCCAGCATGGCGCGCAGTTTTGGCGTGGAGGTGGACGTCGCGCAAAGTGGCCGGGTCGCACTGGCCATGTTGGTGGAGGCAGAAGCGAAGGTGCTGCCCTATGATCTGGTGCTGATGGATTGGCGCATGCCTGGCATGGACGGCGTGGAAACGGTGCGCCAGATGCAGGCCGCCAAGCTGGCGCAGACACCGTCGGTGATCATGGTCACTGCGTTCGGTCGCGAGGAGGCCCGTGAAGAGGCCAGTCGCCACGGCATTCAATTACCGGTGGTACTGACCAAGCCGGTGACGCCGTCTACTTTGCTTGAGGCGCTGGGCACGGTGCTCGGCAAGATCCCCGAGGCCCATACCCGGGCCGGCGAGCGATTGGGCCAGAGCGCCAGCATCATGGCGAGCCTGCGTGGCGCGCGACTGTTGTTGGTCGAAGACAATGAGCTGAACCGCGAGCTGGCCTGTGAACTGCTGGAGAGCGCCGGGATCGAGCTGTGCCTGGCCGTTCACGGCGCGCAAGCGCTCGACCAACTGGCGCGTGACGCAGACTTCGATGGTGTGCTGATGGACTGCCAGATGCCGGTGATGGACGGATATACCGCGACGCGCAAGATACGTGAGCAGCCACGCTGGACGACTCTGCCGGTGATCGCCATGACTGCCGACGCCATGGCGGGGGACCGTGAGCGGGCGCTGGCCTGCGGCATGAACGACCACATCACCAAACCCTTGAACGTCGACGACATGTTCGCCACCCTGGCCAAGTGGATACATCCACGAGCTGACCGTGGCGTGATGTCGGCCGACGTTTCGCCGCTCACCCCGGTGTCGGCGGCGAGCCTGCCTGCCAGCCTTCCCGGTATTGATTTGAAAGCGGGCCTGGGCACCTGCATGGGCAAGGTCGAGCTCTATCTGCGCCTGCTGCGCAAGTTTCGCTCCGGCCACCAGGCTTTTTGCACCGAGTTCCTGGCTGCCCAAGGCCAGGGCGATCCTTCGGCGACGGCCAGGCTGGCCCATACCCTGCGCGGTACGGCGGGCAACATCGGTGCCGTTGAATTGGCGAACGCCGCCGCCGCGCTGGAGCTGGCGTGCCTGAACGATGGGGCGAGCAATGGGGCGGAGCAGGGCCTGGCTGACCGGCTGGTGGAGGTTGAGCGTTGCCTGACAACGGTGCTGGAGGGCTTATCGGTGCTCGGCGAACCGACATCGTCCGCCGACTCATCATGCGCGCCACAAGGCAGTGAATGGCATGCGCAATTGGCCCACGTCCGGTCTCTGCTGGCCGAGAGCGACACCCAGGCGCTGACGGCCTTGCTCAAACTGCAGGGGCTGGCTTCAGACCCGCGGATGACCGAGCAATTGCTCAGGGTTGTGCGACAAGCGCAGAGCTTCGATTTCGATCAGGCGCTGGAGTTGCTTGAAAACCTGTCCTGAGGGATCAACGCAACTTCAGCGGATCGACCATCTGCGCCGCGATGGCAATGCCCATCAGGTCTGCGCCCTGAGTTGCCCGCAATGCACCCTGCAGAGCACCCATCACCATCTCATGCAGCAGCTTGCGGCGTGCGCCAATGCCGGCCCGGGGCTCCCCGACCCAGGCCGGTAGCTGATTGAGCAGGGAAACGATGCCGCTCATGGTCGCGCGCAGAGGGGCGCCAGTCGGTTTACCGGTGAGTTGCTCCATGGCCTCCAGCAGATGCTCTTCGTAGCGTCGGCGCAGGGTCAGAATCGAGGCTTGCTGTTCGCAGCTCAGACAATGAAGGTCGTACTCAGCCAGGCGGAAATGCGCGGCCATTCGCTCGTGGAGCCGCAGGTGCGCCTCAAGCAAACCGTGCAGTCGTAAAGTGGGGGCGGATTTGCGCCGGGTCACCAGGCTGGCGCTGTCAAGCAACGCTTCGTAGAGCTCCTCGATCAGTTCAAACAGCAGTGCCTCCTTGTTTTCGATGTGGTTGTAGAGGGAGCCGGCGGTGATCCCCAGACAAGTGGCCAGGTCACGCATGCTGACCCGGCTGAAACCATGCCTGGCGAACAGCTCGACCGCCTTGTGCCGCGTTTCCAGGTAGCGCGTGTTGCGCTCTTCGTCGACAGACACCGCAAAAAGAGATTTGGAGGGCTGCATGTTGTTCATCCACCTCATACGCGAAACTGCCCCAACAGCCGATTGAGCTGACCGGCAAGTTGGCCCAGTTCCTGGCTCGCCTCGTTGGACCGGTCCGCTGCCTGGGCACTTTCGTTGGCCAGGGAGGCGGCGCGGGTCACGTTCTGGTTGATGTCTTCGACCACGTGTGACTGCTCCAGGGTGGCGCTGGCGATCGAGGCGTTCAGTTCAGTGACATTGCGTAGCGCGCCGAGTACCTGGTGCAGGCTTTCCGCCGTTTGGTGGGCCTGCTCCACGGTTTGTCGAGCGGCCAGGCTGCTGGCATTGATGACATTCACCGCGGCTTGCGAGTTGCCGTGCAGGCGCTCGATCATGTCCTGGATTTGCGCGGTGGACTGCTGGGTGCGCTGGGCCAGCAGGCGCACTTCGTCTGCCACCACAGCGAAGCCGCGACCCTGTTCGCCAGCGCGCGCTGCCTCGATGGCAGCGTTCAACGCGAGCAGGTTGGTCTGCTCGGCGATGGCGCGGATCACTTCCAGCACGCTGCCGATTTGAGTGCTTTCGTTGGCCAGGCTCTGGATCACCTCGACAGCCTGGCCGATGGTATCGGACAACTGGTCGATCTGGCGCAGGCTGCTGTCAATGTTGTGCTGGCCCAGACGTGCCTGCTCTTGGGCCTGGCGAACTTCATTGGCGGCGTGCTCGGCGTTCCTGGCCACTTCCTGCACAGCGTAGGAGACCTCGTGGATGGCGGCGGCCACCAACTCCATCTGTTGTGATTGCTGCTGGCTGTGGTTCTGGCTATCGGCGGCGATTGCGCCGAGCGACTTCGAAGCCTGGTCGAGGCTGTCGGCGGACTGTATGGACTGGCCGATCACGCCACGCAGCTTGTTGGTAAACACGTTGAAATGGCCGCTCAAGTCTGTCAGTTCATCGCGCCAGCGGTTATCCAGATTGCGGGTCAGGTCGGCCTCGCCGCTGGCGATGTTCTCCATGGCATCGACCACCCGCGCCAGTGGCGAGGCGATGCTGCGGGCAATCAGCAGGATCAGCGCACTGAGCAGCAGGGTGATCGTCACCAATATGACGAAGGCCTGAAGTAGCTGGCGGCGGAACTCGACTTGCACGTCGTCGATGTAGATGCCCGAGCCGACGATCCAGCCCCAGGGTTTGAACAATTCGACGTAGGAAACCTTCTCCACCGGCGCGTCGGAACCCGGCCTGGGCCAGCGGTAGTTCACCAGGCCAGCGCCATCGCGTTTGGCCGTGGCGACCATTTCGTCGAACAGCGCCTTGCCGTCCGGATCGAGTGTGCCGGCCATGCGCTTGCCCTCGAGCCTGGCATTGGGGTGCATGACCATTCGCGTGTCGAGGTCTTCGAGCCAGAAGTAATCCCCGTGGTCGTAGCGCAAGTCGCGCATGACCGCGATGGCCTGCTGCTGCGCCTGTTCACGAGTCAGACCCTGGCCTTCCAGACTTTGGAAGTGGCGCAGGATGCCGCTGGCGGTCTCGACCACATGGCGGGTTTTCAGCGCCTTGGCCGCATAAAGGTCACCATGGCTCTGCTTGAGCATCAGGCCGGCGAGTATCAGCAGCATCAGGATGGATGTCAGCAAGATCAGCCACAGACGACGGCTAATGGAAATATTGCGCAAGCCGGGCATGGGCAGCTCCACAAGGGGCAGGACAGGGGAAAGCCGGGCGCGGCAGTCGCGTCCGGCTGGAGGGGGTCAGAGCGCGTAGTGACTCAGTTCGCGGGCGATCAGCAGGCGCTGGACTTCGCTGGAGCCTTCGTAGATCTGGGTGATGCGCGCGTCGCGGTAGTAGCGCTCCACCGGGTAGTCCTCCAGGTAGCCGTAGCCGCCATGGATCTGCAGGGCGCTGGAGCACACGCGCTCGGCCATTTCCGAGGCAAACAGCTTGGCCTGGGAGGCTTCGGACAGGCACGCCTGACCGGCGCTTTTCAGGCGCGCGGCATGCAGTACCAGCAGGCGGCTGGCGTTGAGCCGGGTGTGCATGTCGGCGAGCAGGTTGGACACGCTCTGGTGCTCGATGATCGGCTTGCCGAACTGGACGCGTTCGCGGGCATAGCCCAGGGCAGCCTCGAAGGCGGCGCGGGCGATACCCAGCGCCTGGGCGGCGATGCCGATGCGGCCGCCTTCCAGGTTGGACAGGGCAATGGCCAGGCCCTTGCCGCGTTCACCCAGCAGGTTGGCCTCGGGGATGGTGCAGTCGTTCAGGGTCACCGCGCAGGTATCGGAGGCCTTGATGCCCATCTTGTGTTCGCTGCGGTCGACCACGAATCCGGGGTTGTCGGTGGGTACCAGGAAGGCCGACAGGCCCTTCTTGCCCAGCTGCGCATCGGTGACGGCGAAGACAATGGCCAGGCTGGCGCGCTTGCCGTTGCTGACGAACTGCTTGGCGCCATTGAGTACCCATTGGCCGTCGCGCAGTTCGGCACGGGTGCGCAGGTTGTGCGCCTCGGAGCCGGCCTGTGGCTCGGTCAGGCAGAAGCAGCCGATCGCTTGACCACTGACCAGCAGCGGCAGCCAGCTGTCCTGTTGCGCGGGGGTGCCGTATTTCAGCAGGGGGCCGCAGCCCACCGAGTTGTGGATGCTCATCAGCGCGCCGAGGGCACCATCGCCGGCCGAGATTTCTTCCACGGCCAGGGCGTAGGCCACATAGTCGGTGTAGCTGCCACCCCAGGTGTCCGGCACGACCATGCCCAGCAGGCCCAATTCGCCCATCTGCGCCACCACGGCGTCATCGATCCAGCCGGCCTTCTCCCAGGCCTGGGCATGGGGCGCGACTTCGCTGCGGGCGAAGTCGCGCGCCATGTCGCGGATCATGCGTTGTTCTTCGGTCAATTCGATATCGTGCATTGCAATGTCTCCTGCCGATCAGGCGGTGCGTGCGGGCTTGCCGGAGGCGCGTTCAAAGTCGTTGAAAAAGGCCTGCACCCGGGCAGGTACCAGCTCTGCCAGGGTTGGCGGGTTCCAGCGTGGGCACTTGTCCTTGTCGATGATCAGGGCGCGCACACCCTCCATCAGGTCGCCTTTTTCGAACCACTGGTAGTCCAGGTGCAATTC
This sequence comes from Pseudomonas sp. GW821-FHT02A08, assembly GCF_059422045.1. NCBI lineage: Bacteria > Pseudomonadati > Pseudomonadota > Gammaproteobacteria > Pseudomonadales > Pseudomonadaceae > Pseudomonas > Pseudomonas sp. GW821-FHT02A08. The sequence continues at coordinate 190,607 of NZ_JBWKWD010000003.1, read as the reverse complement.
CAGGGCGAAGCACTCGGCCAGGCTCAGGTAACGACCACGGCGCAACAACTCAAGCGTCGCGGCCATCGCCAGTGGCGAGCGGCTGTCGAGCAGCTTGACCGTGTGCTCGGCCCAGTCCTGCAGCTCGGGACGTTGTTCGCGCTGCAGCGCGGCGTGAATGGCCGGGACATCGGGCAAGGCGAAATACTCGTCTATCGCCTGGCGACAGGCCTTGAGCTCGGACCCGGCAAGACGCTCGGTGGCCATGTCGGCGAGCAGGTCCTGCAAGTCTTCGTCGGGCGCGGCGGTCCAGTTCAGGTAGTCGAGGCAGGCATCCAGCTCGGCCAGCCGATCGCTGGGCAGGTAGTAGTCGGCAAGGTTCGCATAGAGGGCATCGGCGGCACGCACCTGGCAGCCGGTGAGACCCAGATAGGTTCCCAGTTCACCCGGCAGGCGCGGCAGGAAATAGCTGCCACCGACGTCGGGGAAAAAGCCGATGCCGACTTCCGGCATGCCCATGCGCGTGCGCTCGGTGATCACCCGCAATGAGGCCGCCTGGGCCAGGCCCATGCCGCCGCCCAGGACGAAGCCATCGAGCAGTGCCAGCACTGGCTTGGTGTAGCCATGCAGGTATTCGTCCAGGGCGTACTCTTCCTCCAGGAACAGCTCATGCTCGTTGTCGCCGGCCTTGTAGCTGTCGTACAGCATGCGGATGTCGCCACCGGCGCAGAAGGCCTTTTCACCGGCGCCGCGAATGGTCACGGCGACGATCTGCGGGTCCTGCTCCCACGCCCACAGGTGTCGGCAGAGCAGACGCACCATGGGCAGGTCCAGGGTGTTCAACGCGCTTGGCCGATTCAGTGTCAGGTGGCCGACGCGGTTGCGCACGCTGGCCAGCACCGGAGCTTGCTGCTCGCTCATGTTCAGGCTTCCCCGCGGAACAGGTTGATGATTGCGGAGAAATCCAGTCCGCCATTACCTTGCAGGCTGAAGGTCTGGTACAGCTGCTGGGCTACAGCCCCGAGCGCGACCGGCTGACGCGCGTGCCTGGCCGCTTCGGTGGCCAGGCCCAGGTCCTTGAGCATTAGGTCGCTGCCGAATCCGCCGCTGTAGCCGCGCGAAGCCGGAGCGTTTTCCAGTACGCCCGGGAACGGATTGTTGACCTCCGAGCTCCAGCAGCGACCGCTGGAGGTATTGATGATCCCGGCCAATACCTTGGCGTCCATCCCGAGGGCCACACCCAGGGCCATGGCTTCGGCGACGCCGACCATGGAGATGCCGAGCAGCATGTTGTTGGCGATCTTGGCCACCTGGCCGTTGCCCGCCGCACCGCAGTGCACGATGTTCTTGCCCATGGCCGAGAGGATCGGCAGGGCCTGGTCGAATACGCTGTCCGGGCCGCCGACCATAAAGGTCAGGGTGCCTGCCACCGCGCCGCCGGTGCCGCCGGATACAGGCGCGTCGAGCATCGGGTTGCCTTGGGCAAGGGCGTACTTGGCCACCTCGCGGGTGCTCAGCGGGTCGATGGTCGAACTGTCGATCAACAACACGCCTGGGCCAATATTGGCCAGCAGGCCGTCCTTGCCGCGATAGACCTGCTTCACGTGTTCAGCGGTCGGCAGCATGGTGATGATCACCTCAACCCTGGCCTTGGCCACGGCGGCGGGGGAGTCGGCGGCGCTGGCGCCGGCCTCCACCAAGGCGGCGACCGCCTGGGGGAAGGGGTCGAAGACGGTCAGGCTGTGGCCGGCCTTGAGCAGGTTGCGGGCCATTGGGCCGCCCATGTTGCCGAGGCCGAGAAATCCGATATGCATGTTGGCTACCTTTTACGATAGGGGGCAGTGGCGCAGGAAATCCTGCGCGCGCTTGTCGTCGGCCGACGTCGGGCGCCGGCCGGCAAAGGTCATTTCAGGGTGATGGTGGTGTTCACCGCGCCGCCGGTGTCGTCCTCGTCGAACCAGCGCTGGGTGATCGTCTTGGTCTGGGTGTAGAAGGTCACCACTTGCTTGCCGTAGGGACCCAGGTCGCCCAGCTTGGAGGCGCGCGAGCCGGAGAAGGAGAACAGCGGGACCGGTACCGGGATTGGCACGTTGATGCCCACCTGGCCGACGTCGATCTCTTCCTGGAAGTGACGCGCGGCAGCACCGGAACGGGTGAACAGGGCGGTGCCGTTGCCGTTCGGGTTGGCGTTGATGATCTCGATCGCCTCGTCCAGGTTGGCGGCGTGCATCACGCACAGCACCGGGCCGAAGATCTCTTCGCGGTACACCGACATTTGCGCGGTGACGCCGGAGAAAATGGTCGGGCCGACGAAGTTGCCGTCCTGGTAGCCCGGCACGCTCGGGTTGCGCCCATCCAGCTCAAGCCTGGCGCCTTCTTCGACACCGCTGGCGATCAGACCGTTGACGCGCTCCAGGGCAGCGCAGGAAATCACCGGGCCGATGTCGGTGCCCGGCTCGGTGCCGCCATTGATCTTGAGGGTTTTGGTCCGCTCGATCAGGTCCGGCAGCCAGGTTTGCGCTTCACCCACGAGGATCACCACCGGCAGAGCCATGCAGCGTTGGCCGGCGGCCCCGAAAGAGGCGCCCAGCAGGTTGTTCAGGGTCTGCTGCCGGTTGGCATCGGGCAAGACGATGGCATGGTTCTTCGCACCCATCATGCACTGCGCGCGCTTGCCGTTCTGGGTGGCGCGGTTGTAGACGTGGGTGCCGACCTTGGTCGAGCCGACGAAAGACACGGCCTTGATGTCCGGGTGATCGCAGATCAGGTTCACCGCGTCGACGCCGCCGTGGATGACGTTGAGCACGCCCTTGGGCACCCCGGCCTCCAGCGCCAGTTCCACCAGGCGCATGGTCACCAGCGGATCCTGCTCGGACGGCTTGAGGACGAAGGTGTTGCCGGTGGCAATGGCCATCGGGAACATCCACAGCGGGATCATCGCCGGGAAGTTGAACGGGGTGATGCCGGCGCACACGCCCAGCGGTTGTAGCAAGGTGTAGGTGTCGACGCCATTGGCCACGTTGTTGGCCAGTTCGCCCATCTGCAGATTACCGATGCTGGCGGCGTGCTCGACCACTTCGAGGCCGCGGAACACGTCACCTTCGGCATCCGGCAGGGTCTTGCCTTGCTCGGCGGTCAGCAGGGCGGCCAGTTCCTTGATGTTCTCGCGGATCAGTTGCTGGTACTTGAGAAAGACCCGGGAGCGGGCACCGATCGGAGTCTTGCGCCAGGTCTTGAAGGCTTGCTTGGCGCTGGCCACGGCGGCGTTCATTTCCTCGGCGGTGGCGAAGGGGACGCGGGCCAGGACTTCCTGGGTGGCCGGGTTGACCACGTCGCGCCACTGAGTGCTGCGCGATTCGACGAATTCGCCGTTGATGAGGAGCTTGACGCTTGGAATGCTGGAAGAGGTCATTTTCAGTTCTGCCTACTTTCTTTGGGTCGAGTTAAGCCACTCGGCCTGGGTGGCCGAGCGGTCAGATTTGTATTCAGGAAGGGCCGGCGTGCCGGCCCGGGGTTCAGCCTTTGAGTTGCGGGAAGTCTTCTTCGAAGTATTCCTGCGGGCCACGTGCGTCGCCCTGGCGACGCTGCGTTTCCATTTGCCGCAGTTCCACCCGGCGGATCTTTCCGGAGATGGTCTTGGGCAACTCGCTGACAAATTCGATACGCCGTACCCGCTTGTAGGGCGCCAGGTGCTCGCGGGCGAACGCGAAGATGCTGCCGGCCAGTTCGTGGCTACCCTGGGCTTCATGGGCCAGGATCAGATAGGCCTTGGGCACTGCCAGGCGCACAGGGTCGGGGCTTGGCACCACGGCCACTTCCATCACCGCCGGGTGCTCGATCAGCGCGCTTTCCAGTTCGAAGGGGCTGATACGGTAGTCGGAGGCCTTGAACACGTCATCGGCCCGGCCGACGAAAGTGATGTAGCCCTCTTCGTCGATCTGCGCGGTGTCGCCGGTGCGGTAGTAGCCGTCGCGCATCACTTCGGCGGTCTTTTCCGGGCTGTCCTCGTAGCACAGCATCAGGCCGAGCGGACGCACGTCCAGGGGCAGGGCCACTTCACCTTCGTTACCCGGCACGCCATCAGGGTCGAGCATGGTCACTCGGTAGCCCGGCAGCGGACGGCCCATGGACCCCGGCTTGAGCCGCTGGCCGGGCGTATTGCCGACCAGGGCGGTGGTCTCCGACTGGCCGAAGCCGTCGCGCAGCAACAGGCCCCAGGCATGCAGGATCTGCTCGATGATCTCCGGGTTGAGCGGTTCACCGGCGCCCACCAGTTCCCGCAGGCGCAGGCGTGACTTGTAGCTGGCCAGGTCTTCCTGGATCAGCATGCGCCACACGGTCGGCGGCGCGCACAGGCTGGTGACGCCGTAGCGTTCCAGCACGCCGAGCAGGGCTGGCGCGCTGAAGCGTGCTGTGTTGTGGATAAAGATGCAGGCACCGGCATTCCATGGTGCGAAGAGGCAGCTCCACGCGTGCTTGGCCCAACCCGGGGACGAAATGTTCAGGTGCAGGTCGCCCGGCTGCAGGCCGATCCAGTACATGGTCGAGAGGTGGCCGACCGGGTAACTCTGGTGACTGTGCAGCACCATTTTCGGCTTGGAAGTGGTGCCGGAGGTGAAGTACAGCAGCATCGGGTCGGTGGCCAGTGTGCGGCCCTCGGCTTCGAACTGCTCGGAATGTTCGCAGGCGGCGCTGTGCGGGGTCCAGCCGGCGGGGGACGGCCCGACGCAGATGCGGCTGCAGCCTTCACCCAGCCCGACGAACTTGTCGACATGGGCGCTACCGACTACCAGGTGGGAAACATGGCCGCGCTCGATGCGGTCGCGCAGGTCATCGGGGGTCAGCAGGGCGGTGGCGGGAATGACGACGGCGCCGAGTTTGAAGGCGGCCAGCATGGTTTCCCACAAGGCAACGTCGTTACCGAGCATCAGCAGGATGCGTTCGCCGCGGCGCACGCCCTGGGCACGCAGGTGATTGGCCACCTGGTTAGAGCGTGCTGCCAGTTGCTGGAAGCTGTAGCGTTGTTCGCTGCCGTTCTCTTCGACGATCCACAGGGCATTGGCCTGGTTGCCCTCGGCCATGGCGTCGAAGTAATCCAGCGCCCAGTTGAATTCGCTCAGTTGCGGCCAGCGGAAGTCACGCACGGCGGTGGCGTAGTCGGTACGGTGGGCCAGCAGGAAGTCGCGAGCGGCCAGGAAGGGTTGGCAGTGGTTGTTCATTGGAGTCTCCCGAGGCGCGCACGGGTACCTGAAAGTGCGGAGACAACGGCAAGCAAGGATGGCTTCACGATGGGTGCCCTGTTTATTTTTATTGGGACTGACCTGGTTCATGGCCAGGCGGTTGAATCGAGTATAGGCAGGCATAAATCAAATAAGAATGCTCAAAAAGTCCGGTACGTTGTGCAAAAAAACACAGGCTTGCGGCATCCCTGATGCGCTGCAAATGCACAAGGCGGGCACTGCCCGCACCGTCAAGCGATGCAAGCAGCGCCCGCCTTGTGCGGGTACTTACCAGAGCGCCAGGGTATAGCTGAGGATCAGGCGGTTCTCGTTGAGATCGTTACCGAAGTGAGCGGTGCGCACCGTGGCGTTGCGCCACTTCAGACCGACGTTTTTCAGCGGGCCGCTCTGTACCACGTAGCCGATGTCGGTGTCGCGCTCCCATTCGCGGCCGTCGGGCTTGCCGGCGCCCAGATCGATGCTGTCGCCGGACAGGTAGCGGGTCATGAAGGTCAGGCCGGGAATGCCCAGCGCCGCGAAGTTGTAGTCGTAGCGCGCCTGCCAGGAACGCTCGTCCTTGTTGGCGAAGTCGTTGATCTGCACGAAGTTGACCAGGAAGGCATCGCTGCCATTGACGTAGGCAAAGCCGGTTTCGCCGCTCATGCGTTGGTAGCCCAGACCCAAGGCATGGCCACCCAGGGCATAGGTGAACATGGCGCCGAAGGCGTTGTTGTCGATGTTGCTGTTGCCGTCGTCGGTGGAGCGGGCGTAGCGCAGGTCGCTCTTGAACGTCTGGCCTGCGCCCAGCGGCAGTACGTGGACCAGATTGAACTGGTGCTGGTGGTAGAAATCGTCCAGGCCGCCGTAGTGGTAGCCCGTGTTCAGCCGGTCGTTCCACTGGTAGGCAAGGCCGGCGAAATTGAAGGCGTCGCTGCGGGCCTGGCCACTGACAATGCCCTTGGCGCCGGTGGTGGTGATGGTCATTTTCTCGTAGTCCGAGGAGTCGCGCTGGTTGACCCGATCCAGGCGCCCCGCATCGACGCTCAGGCCTTTGATCTCCTGAACGTTCAACTGGCCACCGCGGAATGTTTGCGGCAACAGGCGCGAGTCATTGGCCAGCAGCACCGGCAACTTCGGGGTCAGGGTGCCGAGCTTGAGCACGCTGTTGGACGCCTTGAACTTGGCCGTCAGGCCCAGTTCGCCATACTCGTCCTTGGCGCGCCTGGGCCGCTGGCTGTCGCGCTTGAGCAGGCCGGAGCCGGCGCGATCGGGACTGGAGTCGAGCTTGATGCCGAGTTGGCCGAGGGCATCGATACCGACACCGATCATGCCGTCGGTATAACCGGATTCGTAGCGCAGCAGGAAGCCCTGGGCCCATTCTTCCTGCTTGGACTGGGCGGCATTTGCCTGGCGGAAGTCGCGGTTGAAGTAGAAGTTGCGCGTTTCCAGTCTGGCCGTGCTGTCTGCCAGGAAGTCGGCGTGAGCCTGTGCGGCGAGGCCGCTGCCGGCCAGGAGCAGGGTAAGGGTGGTGGGTTTCATTGGATGCCTTTTGTTGTTTTTGTTGTCGACGAGCCGCTCCCGCGCCGTTTGGAGTTGGCGAGGGAAGGGCGCATTTGGGGTGTCCTGCGCCGAGGGGCGCAGGTCGGGCGTAAAAAAGCGCGAAGCAAAGGAGCGGACTCGCGCTCGGGGCGTCAGCCCCGGAAAAAGCAGTGTCAGTGACTGCTGGCCATGGCAGCTCCAAGGCCGGTCTGGGCACGGACGAACTGGTCGGCATAGGCGGCGCGCTCGCGGTCGGCGCGCTCGCTGCGGTCAAGCCTGGAAGCCACCACTATGACCAGGAAGGCCAGTGGCATGGAGAAAAGCGCCGGCTGGTCGTAAGGGAAGAGCGCCTGGGCATGCCCCAGTACGCCGACCCACACCGACGGCGAGCCGATCACCAGAGCCAAGGCGCTGACTAGGCCGGTCAGGCCGCCATAGAGGGCGCCGCGTGTGGTCAGGCCGCCCCAGTACATGGCCATGATCAGTACCGGGAAATTCGCCGAGGCGGCGATGCCGAACGTCAGGCCGACCAGGAAGGCGATGTTCTGGCCCTCGAACAGAATGCCGAGGGCAATCGCAACGATGCCCAGGCAAACGGTGGCGATGCGCGACACGCGCATTTCCTGTTTCTCGTCGGCGCAGCCCTTCTTCAATACCGAAGCGTAAAGGTCATGGGAGATGGCCGAGGCACCGGCCAGTGCCAGGCCGGCCACCACCGCGAGAATGGTGGCGAAAGCCACGGCAGAGAGGAAACCGAGAAACAGGTTGCCGCCCACCGCCTTCGCCAGGTGCATGGCCACCATATTACCGCCGCCAATCATGGCCCCGCCGAGCTTGCCATCGACGTAGTACTGAGGGTCCGTGCCGACGATGACGATGGCGGTATAGCCCAGGACGCAGACCACCAGGAAGAAGAAGCCGATGAACACTGTGGCGAACAGCACCGATTTACGCGCCTCCTTGGCATTGGGCACAGTGAAGAAACGCATCAGGATGTGCGGCAAGCCGGCAATGCCGAAGACCAGTCCGAGGGATAAGGACACCGCGTTGATCGGGTCGGCCAGCAAGGTGCCGGGGCCCATGATCTGCACGCCGCTGGCATGCACGGCCACAGCCTGGGCGGCCAGCGTCTCGAAGCTGAAGTCGAAGCGACTCAGGGCCATCAGCACCAGGGTGGTGCCGCCCGCCAGCAGCAGGACTGCTTTGGTGATCTGTACCCAAGTGGTGGCGAGCATGCCGCCGAAGATCACATAGACCAGCATCAGCAGTCCGACTACCACCACCGCCGTGCGGTAGTCGAGACCGAACAGCAGTTTGATCAGTTGACCGGCACCGACCATCTGCACCACCAAATAACAGCACACCACGGTCAGCGATCCGAGGGCGGCGAAGCTGCGCACGCGGGTTTGATCGAGGCGGTAGGAGACGATGTCGGCAAAGGTGTAGCGCCCCAGGTTGCGCAAGCGCTCGGCCATCAGGAAGGTGACGATGGGCCAGCCGACGAAGAAGCCGATGATGTAGACGAAGCCGTCGTAACCCTTGGCGAATACCATGCTCGACAGGCCCAGCAGAGTGGCCGCCGACATGTAGTCACCGGCAATGGCCAGGCCGTTCTGGAAGCCGGTGATACCGCCACCGGCGCTGTAGAAATCGGCCGCGGAGCGGGTGCGTCGTGCCGCCCACCAGGTGATCAGCAGGGTGGCGAGGACGAAGACGAAAAACATGCCGATGGCGTGCAGGTTGAGCGGTTGCTTCTGCGCAATGATGGGCTCGGCATGGGCCAGCACAGGGCTGAGGGCGAGAAGGGCGGACAGGCGTTTCATGCGCGGGACTCCTGCAGGATCTGCGAGCTGAGTACATCGAAGCGGGTGTTGGCGCTGTGCACGTACCAGGCGGTGAGTAGCCAGGACAACAGGATGATCGTCACGCCGATTGGCATGCCGAGGCTGAGGTGGCTGCCGTCGTACAGCGGCAGGTGCAGCCAGGCAGGGGCGAAAGCCACCACCATGATGAAGCTGTAGTAGATAGCCAGGACCGCGCCGCTCAGCGTCCAGGCCAGCAGTGAACGCTGGCGCGCGAGGCGCTGGAACTTGGGGTTGGCCCTGACCCGTGCACAGGTCTGGACGTGGTTCGGGTGGTCGGTCGTCATGGTGAGGCTCCGCATTTGTAGTTGTTTTTGTTGTTCGGCCTTTTGAGGGGCGTACGGGTACCCGGGCAGCGACCCGATGCGGGACGCCACCTGAATGCTGATGTGCTGGAGTTATTGCCGCCCGGAGGACCTTGCGGTGGAGAGAGGGCGGTGCGCGAGGGCGGCGTGGTGCCGCCGCTCGGGCCGACGGCAGACAAGAATCGTGGCCGCGATTGCGCCGTTGCGCAGTTGCTTGTGTCCGGCGTGCAAGCCGGTGTTTATCCATGCGCTCATGCTGTCAGCCCTCGATATTTATTATTGGGGAGGGTGCCTTCCCGGCCTGAAAACGACGCTGGCCAAGCTGGGTGAGATGCGAGTATATAAGTGCATATTTCCCATATGTATTGGCAGAAAAGCCCGATGGATATGCAAAAACGCACAACGCAGAACCCACTGAACTGGGACGACTTGCGCTTCTTCCTCGAAGTTGCCCGTGCCCGCACCGCCAGCGGCGCGGCCCGCCGCCTGGGAGTGGACTACACCACGGTGTCACGGCGCATCCGCGCCCTGGAGCAGTGCCTGGGCGCCCTGTTGTTCGAGAAATCGCGGACTTCCGGTTTTGTCCTGACCGTGGAGGGGCAGCGTCTGGTCGGCCACGCCGAATCCCTGGAAAGTACGCTGCTGGTAGCCTGCGAGCAGGTTTTCGGCACCACCGGGGGACTCTCCGGGCACCTGCGTATCGGCTGTACAGAAGCCTTCGGGACCTGTTTCATCACTGCGCAGATGAGCCACTTCCTCGAGCACTACCCGAATATCTCGGCGGACATCTTGCCGGTCCCGCACTTCATCAATCTGTCACGGCGCGAGGCGGACATCGCCATCACTCTGGAACGGCCCGAGCGTGGTCCGTACGTGTGCTCGCGGCTGTGCGACTACCGCTTGCGCCTGTATGCAACGCCAGAGTACCTGGCCAATCATCCGCCGATCAGCTGTCGCGAGGACCTGGCCGGCCACCCGTTCGTGACCTACGTCGAAGACCTGGCTTTCAGCTTCAAGCTGCTTTACCTGAACGACCTGATGCCCGGCGCCAACAGCCGCCTGCGCAGCACCAGCGTGGTGGCCCATTACCACGCAGCCCTGGAAGGGCGGGCGCTGGCGATCCTGCCTTGCTTCCTCGCCGGCCCCGATCCCCGCCTGTGCGAAGTGCTGCCCGGTGAAGTGGAGATCACGCGACAATTCTGGATGTACTACAGCGAAGATCTGCGCAAGCTGAAGCGGATCACTCTGGTGGCCGAGTACCTGCGTGCTTGTGCGCAACTGAATCGTCCGCTGCTGATGGGCGAGTCACGTGTGATGGGCTATCTGCCGTCACCCTGAGGGGGGAGTTGTGCAGCCAGAAGTAAAGCGAAGTGCCGGTTGGCGAAAAGACTTGAAAACAGCCATGAACACTCAACCGCTATGGTTTTGCTGCGTGATCATCGTCGATTTGGGGAACGTCCGCCGGTTTCTTCTGCGGAACTATAAAACTCACAGTCGTACGGGTGAGGATCTTGTGAGTCGGGTCGGCCACTTCAAGAAGAACCTTGTGAGTGCCGGGCGTCAATCCAACCAGGATGATCGGGTCTTCGCTGGTGTGCGCCCATGTACCTTTCCAGTCATCGACGGTCACGTGAAGGTGACCGAGACGTGGTGACACTTCAACAGCTGCTTTGCCAAATACCGGCATGATCCTGGCGTGTTCTGCCCGGTACTGGATAATGACAACACCGCGGGCGAGTGGCTCGGCAAGCGGCGGGTAGGCAATGAGTGTTGGCGCAGTCTCGGATTCCAATGGAAGTATTGCCGGAGGGGAATCGGTGTCTGCTACCCCTTGTCCGCACACGGCTGTGCAAAAGAAGACACCCAAAGCCAGGGCCAATAGATTTCCGGGAGCGAGGGACATGGTTTTTTTTCCGCGTGATTTCATTCAAGCCTAGATCAAACCGAGTATCTTCCAGTGTTTATTTGAATTCGAAATCACTCACGTATTTCATTCGTGCCATCCAGGCATGTTGACCATGGACGACTCAGCGCTTGTAACGCAGCGCGTCCACCACTACGCCGAACGCTGAAGAATGCTCACGGCGATTGGGGTAGTAAAGGTGGTAACCGGCAAAAGGTTGGCACCAGTCTTCGAGTACCCGCACAAGGCTTGCGTCGGCAAGCTCCCTGGCGACCATATCTTCTGGCAGAAAACCCAAGCCGCATCCCGCGACGGCGGCGCGCAGGATCGGCACGCTGCTGTTGAACGTCCATTGTCCTTCGACACGCGCCTTGAGTTCGTGACCGTCCTTTTCGAAATCCCATTGCATCAGGTTCCCGTGGGTGGGCAGGCGCAAATTGATGCAGTTCTGGGTGGCCAGATCCCTTGGTTCTTTCGGAATTGGCCGCTGTTTGAAGTATTCGGGAGACCCCACTACGGCGATGCGCAACGGGGGGCCGATCGGCACGGCGATCATGTCCTTGGCCACCTGGTCGCCCAGGCGCACGCCTGCGTCGTAACGCTGGGCGACGATGTCGGAGAGGGCGTAGTCGACGGTGATTTCGACCTTGATGTCCGGGTAGTCGGGAAGCACCTTCAACAGCTTGGGCCAAAGGATGTTGTTCGCCGCGTGTTCGGATGCTTGAATCCGCACGTTGCCTGCCGGGGTATCGCGAAACGCGCTGACCGCGGCCAGTTCAAGCTCGATTTCGTCGAAGCGCGGCGCCATGGACTGGTACAGCCGTTGACCGGCCTCGGTAGGGGATACGCTGCGGGTGGTTCGGGTCAGCAGGCGAACGCCGAGCCTGGTTTCGAGGGCGCGCATAGTGTGGCTCAGCGCGGACTGCGAGACGCCTAGCTGTGCGGCAGCGCGAGTGAAGCTGCCTTCGCGGGTGATGACCACGAAGGCTTGCAGATCGTTGAGGTTGGCGCGGGACATTGATGAAAACCTCTCATGCGGAGCGCGGGATTATTCCATGTAATCAGGTTCCGCATGGATGCGCGATCCTCCAACGAGCCAGTCACAAGGTTCTGGCGTAGAACGGCGTCAACTTGCCGAGAGCTGCGTCCACATACTTGGGCACCCAGTAGGTTTCGATGTGCGTTGCGCCGTCGATGATGAACAACTCCTTGTCTTTCGTGCCGGTGGCCTTGGGGAACGCATCCTGGGTCATGTACAGGCTGTCGGCCTTGCTGCCGGCGATCATCAGCAACGGCTGATTGATCAATTCGATCTGGTGGTTGGCGTCGAAACGCATCAGGTCCAGCAGGCTGCTGGTGGTGTATTTGAAGGTCGAGTCAGGGTGCGCGTGCGTCTTCCAGTAGTACTCGTAACCCTGGCGATACAAGGCGAACGGCAGTTTGGCGATCTGCTCGTCGGTGAGGTTGGCATCACCGGAATAGAGCACCTCGCCGCCGGCCGCTTCCTGGGCGCGGGCAGCGGAAGCCTGTTGCAGGCGTTGCTCGATAGTGTCCAGTTGCGAGTCGTTGTAGCCGTTGCGACGCACTCGGCCTGAGTTGAACATGCTCACGGTCGCCACCGACTTGAATCGCTTGTCGGTTTGCGCGGCAGCCAACGAGTAGCCACCGCCACCGCAGATGCCGAGCAAGCCCAGACGCTTGTCGTCGACGCCAGCATACTGAGTGATGAAGTCCGCCATGCCGTGGATATCCTCGATACGATACGCCGGCTTGTCGATGTTGCGCGGTTGTCCGCCACTTGCGCCTTGATACGCGGCATCGGCGGTGATCGTGATGTAGCCTTGTTCAGCCAGTCGCTGGGCATAAAGACCGGCGACTTGCTCTTTCACGCCGCCGTTCGGGTGCGCCACTACCACCGTCGGGTAGACCTTCTTCGCATCGTAGTTGGCAGGGGTGTAGACGTTGGCAGCGATGTCCAGGCCATTGAGCTTGTAGCTGACCGGGTGGATGTTGACCTTGCCGGGCTCGTTCTTGGTAATTGCACCGTCGTAAGCCAGGGTGAACGGGTTCTTTTTGTAGTCGGCGGCACCGGCTTCGCCGGCAGACATACCGACCATGGCGGCCATCAGCGAGGCTTTCAGAAGGGGGTTTCTCATCAGAGTCTCCGGAGCATTGAAAAGGAGGCGTTTGAAAAAGTGTTCTGTAGCCGTCAATCCAGATGTTTTTCTGTCAGAAACCCGGACACCAGGTCCGCAATCTGCACGTTGTTCAAGTCCGACATGGGGAAGTGGGTGTTGCCCTTGATGCCAATCTCCGGCAAGTGAATCAGCCTCACGTCACCGCCGTGCCGGTTGACGGCGTCACGCCAAAGCCGAGCCATGGTGAGGCGGGCGCGCCAACTGTCCTGGGCGGGCAGGTCGACGGCCTGCTCCGGGATGTTGTCGCCGTAGAGGATCAGGATCGGAATGCGCGTGAGCGCCATGAACTGATCCATCGGCACCGCTGCGCCTTGCACGGTGTCGAACGCGCTGGGAATCGGCGCGGGTACTTCACCCTGCGCGAAGACGAAGCTGCTGCCCGGCTCGAAAGCCACGATGGCCTTTACCTTGTTGTTCTTGATCGCCGTCAACCAGCCCGGTCCGCCACCCTGCGAGTGAGTGAACAGGACGCCGGGGCCGATTTTGTCGAACACCGCCGACACGCCATTGGAGACCACGCCCATGTCGAACGGCCCGGTGTTCGGCGTCATCGCACGGAAGAACTGGTCGCGGGTTTGCGCATCCCGGGCAACCTGCACACCCTCGAAATAGTCGGGCCACAGGCCGATGCGGAACTGGTTGAACCACAGCTGCTCGTCCGGGACAGGCTTGACCGTTGCCTCGACCATGCTGCGCCCGGCATTGCCACGACGCGGCTGGTCGATCAGATACACGCCGTACTGGCGACGCAGAAAGATGTTCTGGAAGCCTTCGCGGCCATCCGCGGTGGTTTCCCAGGTCTTGGAGAACTGGCCTGCGCCGTGCCACATGACGATGGGCAGTTTTCGCGCATCGACCGGGATCTGGTAGAAGGTGTAGGCATGGTCGCCGTGGTAGGTCTGTCCATCGGGTGTCATGGGCTTGCGTGGGTTGAACGATCCCGGTGCGGTGGTCATCGTCCCGCCGGCGGCGAAGCTGCCTTGCTCCTGAATCATCAAGGGAGCAGCGGCATTGGCATGGCTTGCAGCAGCGGCAAGCGCGCTCAGCAGGGCAACGCCCAGCAGGTTTTTTCCAGTCTTCATGTTCAACCTCCCGAGGCAGCAAGTGCCTGTGCCAGGGCTGTGTCTGCACGTTTGGCGGATTGTTCATCGCCGTGCGTGTCCAGTACCTCGATGACCTTGCGCAATTGCTCCACGCTCAACCCAACCCGCAGGCTCGCCCGCATGTGCGAGCGCAATTGCGATTCCACACCCGGCGTTGCGGCCAGCGCGCCGACGGTCGCCAGCTCCCGGCTTTGCCAGTCGAGGTTGTCGCGCTCGAAGATGTCGCCGAACAGGTGGGTTTGCAGAAACTGGTTGATGACCGGGGCGAAATCGAACACCGGCCCCTTGACCGGGCCACCCGAGATACGGGTTTGATTGGCCGTTCCCGCCGCGAGCAACGCCTCGCCGGTTGCAATGGCACGGCTGGGTTCACGTCCAGGCGCATCCTGGATGCCACGTTGTTGGCGCGCTTGCACCACCGTCATCAGTTCATTCAACGCATTGAGGCTGCGGGGGAAGCCGACATAGGCGTAGAGCTGCACCAGGGTTTCCTTGGTCTCGCTGACCGTCAGGCCGGCGTCCAGGCCTTGGTTCAAGGCAGCGTTGAGCCTGGGCATGTCACTGGTCGCCATGAACGCTGCGATCAGTGGAATGGCCTGTTGCCTGGCCGACAGCGTTTGGGCTGCAGGTTGTGTGCTGGTCATGGGTTGCGATGCCTCGGCTTTGCGGGTGGCAACATCCGACACCAACCCAAGGCCCAGGCACAGGGCTATGAGCGCGGGGAGGGGGTCGGTCTTGCGATGTGCGATCGGTGTGTCAGTGGTCATTGTGGAAGGCTCCATCCATTGCTCATCACTGCCTTGCGGGCGGTGTTCGGGTGAGGTTTGATCTACAACAAACAGCTACATGCCCTGCGCGGGCGATTGACCTTCGTATTGCGCATCCGAAACCTTTTCCGCCCAGGTGACAGCCTTGCCGTCCACGGCTTCGGCGATGGCGATGTGAGTCATTGCGTTGGTGGCCGTCGCGCCATGCCAGTGACGTGTTTGCGGCGGGATCCAGACAATGTCGCCCGGACGGATTTCCTGACGTGGACCATTCTCTTGCTGCACATAGCCGACCCCGGCAGTGACGATCAGCGTTTGCCCCAGCGGATGGGTATGCCACGCCGTGCGCGCGAAAGGCTCGAAGGTCACCGTGCCACCGCCGATGCGGGCAGGGGAATCACCCTTGAACAGGCCATCAACCCGAACCGTACCGGTGAAGTTTTCTGCAGCGCCCGTGACGGAGGGCTGGGAGCCGGCGTGGGTGATGCGGATCTCATTGGAGGACTGGGCGCAGGCTTCCCCGGCCATGAGCGATAAGGCCACCAATGGGGCGATCAAGGGATTCATCAATGTTGCTCCTACACGACGGGAGGCGCGGTTTCACCCAAAATTCCCGCTTTTGATGGTCAGGCTGCACGTCAGTGATGTCGGCTGGGTGCAGGACCGCTGGGGAAACAGTAAGCGAGCTAACGGATGAGCACTAGATGGGTAAATCGGCAAGGGTTCATGAGGTATGCTCATCAATCTGTGTAGGAGCGAGCTTGCTCGCGATGGAGGTCAACGATGATGCGGGAAACCAGACTTGTCGCGGCGTCCTCTGGCTTTTCGCGAGCAAGCTCGCTCCTGCAAGGGCCGGCATGTGATTGGAGAGTGGGAGTGAAGGCAAAGGACCCGCCAGGGCGGCGGGTCCGAAGGGGGATCACAGTTTCGGCAATTGCCCGATGCGGCCCATCATTTCGGTCACGATCTGCAAGTCCAGCAGGAACTGCTCTGTGGTCTTGAACTCGTTGTCGTTGTGACCGGTGTATTTGACGTTCGGCATGGCCAGGCCGAACTGCACGCCGTTGGGCAGTTCATGCACGGAGGTGGCGCCGGCGGAGGTGCCGAACTTGTGTTCCATGCCGAGGTTTTCGCTGGCCACCGCAAGCAGGGCCTTGACCCATTCACCCTCGGGGTTGCGGTACATCGGTTCGGCAATCGACAGGTCGAAGGTCGGTGTGATTCGGGTCTTCTTGCTCCAGGCGTCCAGTTTTGCGGAGATTTCGGACTTGAGCACTTGCGGTGTCTTGCCCTTCGGCACGCGCAGGTTGACCGCGAGCTTGAAGACCTTGTCATCCATCCCGACATAGGTCAGGGACGTGGTCAGCGGGCCCATGAACTCATCGGCAAAGCCGACCCCCAACTTGCCACCCAGGTAGTCGAGCCCCCAGTTGTCGGCGGCGTAGCGGGCGGCGTCTGTGATCTGGTTGTGCTTGAGCGCGACCTTGCCGTCCAGGCCATTGATGAAGTCGAGCATCCTGGCCACCGGGTTGACGCCGGACTCGGGCTCGGAGGAGTGGGCGGACACACCGGTGACCGTCAGTTTGACGTCCTTGCCGTCGACCTTGGCGGCGACCTCGAAGTTGCCACCGTTACGCGTGACATATTCGGTGCCGGCCTTTTGCAGGCTGGCGGCCAGTTCGGCGGGCTTGTCGGTCACCAGGGTCGCGACCGATGTCGACGGAATCTGGTTGGTGGCCAGGCCGCCGGTCATCGAGGTGATTTCTGCACCTTTGCCTTGCGCGGCGCGCTTGGCGAAGCTGGCCATGACCGTGCCGTAGCCTTTCTCGGCGATCACCACCGGGTAGCCGCCATCCAGCGCCAGGTTGTAGTTGGGAGTGGGGTTGCGTTCGAAGTAGTAGGGGATGGCGTCGCCCGTGGTCTCTTCGGTGGTGTCGACCAGCAGCTTGAAGTTGCGGGCCAGCGGCAGCTTCTCTTCCTTGATGATCTTCATGGCGTAGAGCGCCACCACGATGCCGTTCTTGTCATCCTCGGTGCCACGGCCATACATGCGATCGCCGATCAGGGTGACCTTGAACGGGTCGAGGCGGGTGCCGTCCTGCAGCACCCAGTTTTCCGGCGTCACCGGCACCACATCGGCATGGGCGTGGATGCCCACGACTTCATCGCCGCTGCCTTCCAGGGAGATCTCGTAGACGCGGTTGTCGACGTTGCGAAAGTTCAGGTTGAACGCCTGGGCCAGGCCCTTGATCTTCTCGGCAATCTTGATGAATTCGGGGTTGTCGTGCTGGGCCACACCGTCCACGTTCACGGTAGGAATGGCCACCAGCTCCTTCAAGGTTTCGGTGGCCGCGCTGCCGTATTTCACCCGGGCATAGAGGCCAAGCAAACGATGGATTTCGTTTTGTTGCTCAGCGGTAAGCGTCTTGTTGTCGAGGAAGGCGCTGATGGCCGGACGGAGGTCGTCGGTCCTGGCGATATCGCTCTTGGCCAGGCTTCCCAGGAACTGCCTGAAATCCTTGACCGACGCATCACTGAAGGTCTTGAGGATGATCGCGCTCTGTTGCGGGGTGATGTTGGCGTGGGCTGCGGTGGTGAACGACGAAAGGCTCGCGAGCATCAAAGTAGTCGCAGCCAGGTGCTTGAGGGAAAAATCCATTGTTGGGGGCATTCCTTTGCAGACGGTTTGTAGGAAATATCTGATCGGTCGATCAGAAAGTTTTCAAAACTAACACCGCGAGCGTGTGAAACGGGAGCCCCTGAAGTGGGATCTGTCGCACAGAAATGTAAAAGCGGCGCAGAAATGAAAAACCGCTCTATCAATGCTTGCATTCCGCCATCACCACTTTGCAGGTACTTGGCGTGCCGCCGGATCGGCCGGAATAGCGTATGCAATTACTCAGGGATTTCTGGCGAGCCATGTCCAGGGTGTCGCCCCAGGCGAGGCCACCTTCGCCGACAGTGGGTAGGGCTTTTGCATAGCAGACCGAGCCGGTGCCGGTGCCGGTGTCGGGGGGTGAATACCGGGCCGTGCCGGCTTTGCCTGAACAGCCGGCTATCAGCGCCAGATCGACGACGAGCAGCGATAGCAGGATCCATGACGACCATGGGCGCGCAGTGTGTCCCGTCATCCCGGTTCCCCTGTAGCAAGAGGCGCATTTGAGATCGTACCTGGCCGGATCAGGGCTGAGGCACACTCTTACTCTGAGCCTATCCTTGCGGCATCGATCCTGCTGCTCCTTTCGTCCGCTTTCCTGAGTTCAGTGTGTCTGGCGTCCGACAGTCGGGCCGAGGTCGCTACAGACCACTGAACATGCTGATGATCACGGCATTGACCAGGTCAATGAAAAAGCCGCACACCAGCGGCACGATCAGGAAGGCCTGGTGCGCCGCGCCGTACTTTTGCGTCACGGTCGACATGTTGACGATGGCCGTCGCCGTGGAGCCGAGGGCGATCCCGCCGAACCCGGAAGCGATCACGCTGGCTTCGTAGTTGCGCCCCATAAAGCGGAAGACCACAAAATACGTATAGGCGACCGTCAGCAGGATTTGCAGGGTCAATGCGCACAGAATGAACATCAACGCGCCGCTGAGTTGCCATAGCTGAAGCCCCATCAGGGCCATGGTCAAGAACATGCCCAGGCAGATATCGGAGATCAGCGACAGGCCCAGGCTGGCACCGCTCCAGGTTTTCAGTCGCTGGTCACCGACAAAGGCCAGGACGAGGTGGTGGATGACGATGCCCGCGAACAGGCAGCTGACAAATTTGGGCAGGGTGATGCCGGCATCGACCAGCAGCAGGTTGAGTCCATAGCCGAGCATCAGGGTCAGGTTGAGCCACATCCAGGCCCAGAGCACGTCGTAGTAGTCCAGCGTCTTGCCCGGTTGTTGCTCGAGAATGCCGACTTCCAGCTCCGCATCCCCGGACGGCGTCAGTTGATAACGGCGTATCAGCTGGTTGGCGATAGGGCCGCCGATGACGCAAGCGGCAATCAGGCCGACGGTGTTGCTGGCGATACCCAGTTCGTGGGCGTTACCGATGCCCAGTTTTTCGACGAAAAGCGGTGCCCAGGCCAGGGTGGTGCCCACCCCACCGGTGAGGGAAATGGAGCCCACCATCAAGCCCGCCTTGGGATCAAGTCCAAACGCCTGGGCCACGCCCATGCCCAGGGAGTTCTGCAACAGGATGAACACGGCGGCGAGCAACAGCAGGATCAGCAGCGGGCGCCCACCCTTGAGCAATTGGCGCATGTCCGACTTCAAGCCAATGCCGGCAAAGAAATAGAGCAGCAGGGTGTCGCGAACTTGCAGATTGAATTCGATCTGGATATTCAGGCCGAAGTACAGCAAGGACGTCACCGCCGCACAGACGAAGCCGCCGACCACCGATTCGGGGATACAGTATTGACGCAGAAAGGTGTTGTGCTGGACGAGGGTCTTGCCGAGGAATAGCAGGAGGATGGCGAGTGTAAAACTCACGAGGCCGTGAACCTGGAAGAGCTGTGAAGTCATTTAAGGCCCGCCTAAATATTGAAAAATCATTATCAGGATTCGGTCTTTCAATGTTTTGACTTGTATCAATGAACGGTCGAAACAGCCTTGCTCGTCCAGATGGCTTCCCAATCATCAGGTGCGTCTGTGCGCCAGGGGTGAGGACAGCCTAGCCTAAACGGGAAAGCCCATCCGGTTTAGCACAGGCCGCCATCACGCTCCCGATGGCCAGTCAGACGGTGACTTCAGCGCTTGATCAGAGAAATCTTCGTTCCCTCGATACTGATCCCCGCCATTAATCCTTGCTGGTCGAAGATGAATGCGTAGGCGTCGTCTTTGAGCGTCGAGCTGGACAGGTTCTTCGCAACCCCTTCATCCACCACGACAACCGTTGGCCCCACACCGATTTCCCAGCCCTTGGTTTTGGCGACATAGTCCACGGCTTTGTCGGTCATCAGGAAAACCGCATAGCCGTACGACTGGGCGCCGGCCTGCAGCCCCCATGAACCGCTGACGGAGTTGTAGTAGTTCTCGACTTTCGTGCCCTTCATCAAGACGCCTTCACCATAGCTGCCGCCGAACACAAGTCCCGCCTTGATGATGTTCGGGAAAACCAGCACAGCCTTGGCTTGGTGCGAGATGGTTTCGGAAAATGGATGGGTCTTGTAGAGCGTTTGCAACGCTTGTCGAGCGTCGGTATTCAGATCCTCGGCGGTGGCCGCTGCGGCATTGTTCAGGAAACCGGCCGATGCCAATGTTGCAATCGCGAGGAAGAACGAGAGGAAGAAGCGCATTGATTGAGTCATTTGCGTACTCCGCTGAGGGAGCATGGGATGAGAGCAGCGGCAAGTGCCTGCATCAGGCAGGAATCGAACCCACTGAGGTTATCCGACGCACCCTGAAATGTGTGAATTGCAGGCATCGCTTGTGAGTGAAACCGGCCACTGGGCCACTGATCAATTGCGCTGCCATCAGCTGTTGTGACCACGGCGCAATGACCGGGTTCGCTGTCAGTTCTGCTTCTGCCCGCCAGTTTCATCTTGCGAAGGATTGAAATGGGTTCCTCACGCGCTCAATGCAGGCAGCAAAAGGCCCGCGCAATGGCGGGCCTTCTGTTTGGGGTCAAATCCTTTTGTGCTTCCAATCTGCGCCCCGACTTGTGAGCGTTTCGTGAAAAGCATGTCGTAGCAATGAAAAAAGCCTGGCGTCCGTCGGACTCTCTGTAGATGGGCCAAATCCTTTTGGCTGATCCCATTGTGATGGGTAGATGTGACGACGACATGACAGGGCTGGCAGGAAAAACGGATCGCTGTCAGCAACAGGCTTGAGTTCCAACGAGCTGTGGAATCGAACGGTCCATGCACTTTTATAAAGCGCCATGGGCAACAACGTGCACCAGTCGGAAGCGCCGCAAAACGCTTTCGCCTGCGTCAGTTCCAGCGTCGTGACAATCCTCCCAGGCTCAAGAGTCAGTGTTTCCAGATAGTTGAAGTCTCTCTGTCGCAGGCTGGCACAAAGGCTGCAAGGTTGACATCAGGTCCACCTGGAACGCATTTGTGTGGACAGCCCCCTCGGTCAACGACGATCGATTGGCCGGACAGGTCGTGGGCAACATCGGTGGATCAGGCATGGATGCCTGGTTTCAACACCGCAAAAGAACAGGCAAAGACGCCTGGAACCGCAAGGTTTCAGGCGTTTTTTTTTGCTTTCAAAACCGTGATGGGCTCGGGCTGGGTGCTTTCTATGAATTCCAATGTTGCCACGTTGAACAAGATGCAAACGCTGATCGTGATCGGTAATGGCATGGTCGGACATCATTGTGTCGAACAGTTGATCGAGCGGGGGGCGCTTGACCAATACCGGCTGCACGTCTTCAGTGAGGAGCCGATGCGTGCCTATGACCGCGTGCATCTTTCCGAGTACTTCTGCGGTCGTGATGCCGAGTCGCTGGCGCTGTCCGATGCGTCGCTGTACCAGACGCCCGGCGTTACGCTGCATTTGGGTGTGCCGGTATTGGAGATCGACCGCGTCCGTCGCCAGGTGGTCACTTCGCAAGGTTGCGTCACGTATGACAAATTGGTCCTGGCCACCGGGTCTTATCCGTTCGTTCCGCCAATCGAAGGCGCCGAAGGTGAATCGCGCCTGGTCTATCGCACCCTGGAAGACCTCGATGCCATTCGGGCAGCCGCGACCAATGCCCGGCGCGGCGTGGTGGTCGGCGGTGGCTTGCTGGGTCTGGAAGCGGCGAACGCGTTGAAGAGCCTGGGCCTTGAAGCCCACGTGGTGGAATTCGCGCCGCGCTTGATGCCGGTACAACTCGATGACCTCGGTGGCCAGGCGCTCAAGGCGCAGATCGAACGATTGGGCGTCGGTGTACACCTGTCCCGCGCCACTCAATCGATCAGTGCGGGCGAGCAGTACCGCTATCGCATGAATTTCGCCAATGACGAATTCCTCGAAACCGACCTGATCGTGTTTTCCGCCGGTATCCGCGCTCAGGACGCGCTGGCTCGCCAATGCGCGCTGGAGATCGGTCCGCGCGGTGGCGTGGTGATCGACGACACGTGCCTCAGTTGCGACCCGAACATCTACGCCATCGGTGAGTGCGCTTCATGGAACGGCAGCCTGTTCGGCCTGGTCGCGCCGGGCTACCAGATGGCGCGCAGCGTCGCGGCCCGTCTGTGCAACGAAGTCGCCGAGCCGTTCACCGGTGCCGACATGTCGACCAAGCTCAAGCTGCTGGGGGTGGATGTCGGCTCCATCGGCGACGCCCACGGCAACACCCCGGGCGCGCGCAGCTATCAATTCATCGACGAATCCAGCGCCAGCTATCGCCGCCTGGTGGTGGATGCAGGTGGCAAACACGTACTCGGTGCAGTGCTGGTCGGTGACAACAGCTACTACGACACCTTGCTGCAATACATGCAGAACGGCATCGCCTTGCCAGCAGAACCCGCCAGCCTGATTCTGCCGTCCTCCGAAGGCGCGCCGACCCTGGGCCCGGGGGCGCTGCCCGAGTCGGCCACGGTGTGCTCCTGTCATAACGTCACCAAGGGTTCCATCTGTTCGGCCATCGACGGCGGCTGCACCGACCTGGGCCAACTCAAGTCGCAGACCAAGGCCTGCACAGGCTGCGGCGGTTGCGCCGGCCTGCTCAAGCAAGTGTTCGAGCATGAGCTGATTGCCCGTGGCGTCAGTGTCGACAAGAGCCTGTGCGAACACTTCGCCTACACCCGCCAGGAGCTTTATGCGCTGGTACGTGTAGAGGGCGTGATCACCTTCGACGAGCTGCTGGCCAGGCATGGCCGTGGCCACACCGGTTGCGACGTCTGCAAACCGGCGGTGGGCTCGATCCTCGCGTCGTGCTGGAACCAGCCGATCATGGACACGTCGCTGGTGCCGTTGCAGGACACCAACGACACCTTCATGGCCAACATGCAGAAAAACGGCACCTACTCGGTGGTGCCACGCATCGCCGGGGGCGAGATCACCGCCGACAAGCTGATCGCGATTGGCGTGGTGGCAAAGAAATATGACCTCTACACCAAAATCACCGGCGGGCAGCGCATTGACCTGTTCGGCGCTCAATTGCATCAGTTGCCGGACATCTGGGCCGAGCTGATTGCAGCGGGTTTCGAAACCGGACACGCCTATGGCAAATCGACCCGCACGGTGAAGTCCTGCGTCGGCAGCACCTGGTGCCGATACGGCGTACAGGACAGCGTGCAAATGGCCCTGACCCTTGAGGATCGCTACAAGGGCCTGCGCTCGCCGCACAAGCTCAAGTTCGCGGTCTCCGGGTGCACCCGTGAGTGCGCCGAGGCGCAGAGCAAGGACGTGGGCGTGATCGCCACCGAGAAAGGCTGGAACCTCTATGTGTGCGGTAACGGCGGCATGCGCCCGCGCCACGCCGAACTGTTCGCCACCGACCTCGATGACGCCACCCTGATTCGCTACATCGACCGGTTCCTGATGTTCTACATCCGCACCGCCGACAAGTTGCAGCGCACCTCGGTCTGGCGCGAGAGCCTGGAGGGTGGCCTGGATTACCTCAAGGACGTGGTCATCAACGACAGCCTGGGGCTTGGCCTTGAACTCGAATCGCAGATGCAACTGGTGGTCAATCGCTACGAATGCGAATGGGCCAACGCCCTGAAAGACCCGGAAAAGCTCAAGCGCTTCCGCACCTTCGTCAACGATCAACGCCCGGATCCGGACATCCATTTTGTCCAGGAACGCGGTCAGCGGCGGCCGATCATGGCCTCTGAACTCCACCTTATCCCTGTCAATGAGGAGATTGTCTGATGAGCCAGTCCGATACCCAGCGCGCCTATTGCAGTTCGTCCCTGGTCAATCCCGATGCCTGGCAAGCGGTGTGCAGCCAGGAGGATCTGGTGAGTAACTCCGGTGTCGTCGTCTGGCTCGACGGCGCACAAGTGGCGCTGTTCTACCTGCCGGCTGCCGAGGGCAAGACCCTCTATGCCATCGATAATCATGACCCGCAATCCGGGGCGAATGTCATCGGTCGCGGGCTGATCGGCAGCATCAAGGGCGATCTGGTGATTGCCTCGCCACTCTACAAACAGCATTTCCGCCTTGAGGACGGCAGTTGCCTGGAGTACCCGCAGCAGCGCCTGCGGGTCTGGCCGGTGCGGCTCAATGGAGGCCAGGTGGAGGTCGCGCTGGCCTGACCACATGGATTTGACGGGGTCTGAACGCTCATTCAATCAATGACAAACAGTATCGGAGGCTTGCATGAAAACAGCTGCGCAGCTGCTCAAGCTCAAGGCCGTACAGAACCGTCGGGTGCATAGCATCGCGCCAGACCAGACGGTGCTTGAAGCGTTGAGAATGATGGCGGAAAAAAATGTCGGTGCCCTACCGGTCATGGAGGAGGGGCAGGTGGTCGGCGTTATCAGCGAACGCGACTATGCGCGCAAGGTCGTTCTGCAGGGGCGCTCCTCGGTCGGTACGCCGGTCCGGGCCATCATGAGCGCGCCGGTCGTGACAGCAGACAGTCAGCAGAGCATCGAGCGTTGCATGGCGGTCATGACCGACAGTCATCTGCGCCATCTACCGGTGGTGGAGGGCGACCTACTGATCGGCCTGTTGTCGATTGGTGATCTGGTCAAAGAAGCCATCGTCGAGCAGACCGAGCTGATTCGGCAACTGGAACATTACATTCGCGGCCATTAAAACGACCGGGGCAGGGTGGATCACCTCAGGTGTAAAATAAACACGGTGCAGCATGCATTGAAAAACGCTGCACGTGGAGGTGAGCCATGCGCTCAATGACCGTTTACACCTCGATCACACTGCTGGTGCTATTTATGGTGCCACTTGCCACCGCAGCGACTTCGGTCGAAGTCGTCTTCAAGAACCCCGAAAAATTCAGCGATGCCAGCCTTGATAGTCCGGGCTATGAACGTGGTGCCGATCCTTATGTCATGAAAGAGCTGCGTAGCTACATCCAGAAACTTGGCGAGCGGTACCTGCCACCCGGTCAGCAGCTGCAGATTGAAATACGCAACATCGACCTGGCCGGTCGCTTTGAACCCTGGAGGCTCAATGCCTATGAGGTGCGCTTTATGCGCGACATCACCTGGCCGAGCATCGATCTACATTACGTGCTCAAACAAAACGGCCAGATCGTAAGCCAGGCCGACGCCAGGATCATCGATCAGCTCTACCTCCAGCGCCCGGGGCGCGCCAACAGAAGTGACAGGCTCTACTCCGAGAAAGCCATGCTTTCGGACTGGTTCCACAGACAATTTGCCGGGCAACATCAGAGCGGGTTGAAGTGAACCCTCGCGAAAGGCAGCCTCCCAAAGCGGTCACTTGAAAAAGCATCAGGCAAGCCCTGACAGGACTCAGGCGCCTTCAGCACCCACTTGCAAGGCTTGCATCAATCTTCGAACGACGTGGGCTTCGACAGCGCCTTCACTGGCGCCCGTCTCAAAACCAGCGCAACAAGCTGATGCGTTGCCATCGCAGATACGGTAAACGGCAATGACACTGCCAGGCCCGCAGCCTGTGTGTCCGCATAGGGTAAAGCCACCTTCAATCGAGCCCTGCATCAAACCAAGGCCATATCCCGGTGTAATCCATGGGCGTCCTGGAATCGGGCCGCCCAATGTTTTTGCTGTCTGCATTTCCTGAAGCAAGCCTTGGGGGAGGAGGTGTCCGGCGAGAAGTCGATCCAGCAATAGCGCTGCTTGCGAAATCGGGCCGATCAGCAAGCCGTGATATACCCAGGCGGGGTCATAATTTGATGTGTTTCCAAGGTGGGAATCTTGTAAGTCAGCTCGCGTTTTAGCGAAGCGAACGCTCGACAGACCCAAAGGCATCAGTGCGCGTCGACTCACTGCCTCTTCAAGCGCCAGATCAGTCACCCGTTCAATAAACCTGCCTATGAGAAAGTAACCAACATTCGAGTAACGCCATCCGGTTCCGGGGCTATATCGAAGCCGGGCACCATCAAGGCGTTGCATCATTTCAGCTGCCGACCAAGCTGCCTCGTTGTTAGCGACGGCGGCGTGATAATCCGCAAGTTCGCCATAATCGGCGAGGCCTGCCTCATGCCGCAGTAGCTGGCGCAACGTGAAAGGTTGGTCAAGGATCGGGTCATCCAGTGCGACCAACCCATCCCGCACCAATGACAGGGCGGTCGCGGCCAAGGCTGTTTTCGTAAAGCTCCACCATGGGGCCATCAGTTCCGATCGGTCAGCCGTTAGTGACTGACCATTCGATACAAGTGTACTCAGCATTGACTTCCCTGGAATTTTGAACGGATCGATAGCTCAACAAGATATCCCATTCAACTTTATCCTGTGACTGTTGGGCCTGTTGTACTCAGAGAATCCTGGAGGGATCGCATGGCATACAACTACCCCGAAAAACTGCTCGATATACAAGCCCGCCTGTTCCGATTGGGCTTCACGCTTGCCTGATCACCATCCCTACCGTGATCGTTACGATTACCCGGAAAAGCCTGGCGTGTGATTATTCCCAAATTTACGGGCATGCACCCAGTCGATGTTGAGCTACTCTTTTCTTGCGCCATGTGCGGCTAGCCGTTAACAAAGCCTGTTGAAAATTTTCCGTTTTTTTGGCTCGCTCGCCTTGAAGGACACCCCCCTGGGGGCGAGTGCGCTGTTCAATAATTACGTAATAGATGTGTGTAACGAAATCGATTGAGAGCCGGCCCTGGTAGTCAGGCTTTCGGCTCATGTAGGTTTCGCGCCACTTCAAGGTTGACTGTCCACTGGCGGATGCCTGGTTCAGGTGTCCAATTCTCCTGGCGCGATGGGAGGCATGCGATGCGGCAACCCAAGATCGTAATCGTCGGTGCAGGATTGGTTGGCGGATCAGCAGCCCTGTTTGCGGCCGTGGCTATTCCGAGCGCCGAGATCGTCATCATCGATGTCGCGCGAATACGAGCCGAAGGGCAGACGCTGGACCTCACCCACGCAGCAGCATTCTGGGGGCACAATCGCTTCTATGCCGGTGATTACGAGAACGCACGCGACGCGGACATCATCGTAATCACCGCTGGTGTCGGTCTGAAGCAGGGGCAGACTCGTCTGGACTTGGCCAGAACCAATGCGGCCATTGCAGCGCAAGTTGTGGATCGCACTGCACCGTTGGCCCCAGATGCGATCTACGTAATCGCGACCAACCCCTGCGATGTGTTGACCAGTGTCGTTTTTGACCGCCTGCGTTGCGCACGCGAGCGCGTTATCAGCACCGGCACCTCCCTCGATACCGGGCGACTGCGATCGCTGCTCTCCGAGCGGCTGGGCGTCGTGGCGCCTGCGATTCACGCCTACGTTCTCGGCGAACACGGCGAATCCGCGGTGATCGACTGGTCCGGCGCGACGGTCTCCGGAATGCCCCTCGATATGTTCCTGGCCAGGAGCGGTAAAGAGTTGGGGCCTGCCAGCCGCGATCTGATCCTGCGCTCCGTGCACGAGGCAGCCACGCTCATCAAGGAAGGCAAGGGCGCCACCCACTATGGCGTCGCCAGTGCGATTGGGCGAATTTGCCAGGCCATCGTACATAACACCGATCTCATTCTGCCGGTCGCTGTCGTGCATGCTGAAGTCGAAGGCGTACCGGAGGTGTGTTTGTCGCTGCCGATGGTGGTCAATGGCAGAGGTGCGCAGTTACTGGCTTATCCGGAACTCGGCCCCATCGAGCGCGAGGCCTTGCAGCGCAGTGCGTGCATCGTCAAAGAGGCAACCGACAGCGTGCTTCTCGCCCGTTAGGGAAATTGCGCACGCGCTGAATACACCGAACAGTGCCGCCAAGAGGTTTATATCATGGCTGTATTACCCGCAAAGGATTCGCAACCTGCAAGCCCGGCCACGACGAAACCGGCGCCATCGGAAGGGCATCTCAGTAATGTCTGGAAATTTCTCGTCCCGGTGGGCATAGGTATCGTCCTCTGGTTCCTGCCGGCGCCGGCAGGCCTCGACGTGAAGGCGTGGCACATGTTCGCCGTGTTCGTCGCCACCATCGCCGGCATCATGACCGCCCCTCTTCCGATGTCGGCGGTAGCCATTATCAGCGCCACGGTGGGCGTGCTGGTTGGCGTCGTGTCCTTTGCCGACGTCACCAAATCCACGGGGACGGACCTCGTCTGGCTGGTGATGCTCGCCTTCTTTATCTCCCGAGGCGTGATCAAGACAGGACTGGGGCACCGCATCGCGCTCCTGTTCATGCGGCTGCTGGGCAAGCGAACCCTGGGGCTGGGTTATGGACTGGTCATGACTGAACTCCTTATCTCGCCCGCCATGCCCAGCATCACCGCTCGCGCCGGTGGGGTGATGCTGCCGATTACCCGGGCGATGTCGGAGGTCCTCGGCAGCCATGCCGATGACCCTGAATCGCGCGGCAAGGTGGGGAACTATCTGATCCTCTGTGCCTTCCACGCCAACATCATCACCGCAGGCATGTTCATCACGGCGATGGCGGGAAATCCCCTGGCGGTCAAGATGGCCGCAGACCAAGGCGTCTCAATCAGTTGGCTCGAATGGGCGGTGGCAGCATCAGTTCCCGGTTTGCTGTGCCTTGCCCTCATTCCGGTAGCCTTGCTGTGGATTGTCCGGCCGCAGATTCGCCAGACACCCGATGCGAAGGCCCTGGCACAGAGAGAACTCGTGGCAATGGGGCCCATCTCGGCCAAGGAAATCATCATGGCGGTGATCTTCGTTGGCTTGCTGGTGCTTTGGATTTTCGGTGAGGATCTGAAAATCGGAGCGACGCTGGCGGCGGCTCTCGGTGTCTCGTTGCTGTTCATCACCGGCGTACTGACCTGGCAGGATGCCCTTAATGAGAAATCCGCCTGGGACACCATGATCTGGATCGGCCTGCTGATCATGCTGGCCTCCAAACTCAATGAGTACGGCATGGTTTCGTGGTTCGGCAAGGAGTTCGGGGCACACCTGGAGGGTTTCCCGAGGCTGGCTGTCTATATGCTGGTGGCGGCGATCTATTGCTACATCCATTATTTCTTTGCTAGCGCCACGGCACATATCAGTGCTCTGTTTCCTCTCTGCATGGCGCTTATGGTCGCTGCCGGCATCCCGCCATTCACTGCAGCGGTCGCTCTCGGCATCCTGAGCAGCGTCAACGGTTGTCTGACCCAATACGGCATCGGTTCCGGGCCGGTCATGTTCGGTGCCGGTTACGTCACCCAGGGGGAATGGTGGAAGACCGGTTTCTTGATGAGCCTCGTCTACATGGTTATCTGGCTGGTCGTCGGCCCGCTTTGGTGGCAGTTGCTTGGACATGTTTGAGACGGCACCGGAGAATAGAAGTAGCCTGCCACCTGTTGTTGTCTGTCGCGACGGGCTGCAACCGCCCCGACACTGCCGCTCAGCATCGGCAACTTTCACAGTAAGTGCGGTTGTGAAGGTAGTGCTCCGAATGTGGAGATCGAATAACGCCCAATACCGTTGCGCAAATCCGGGAATCGGTGCCAAGGCTTTGAGCGACTTCGAGACGATGGTCAGGGCAGAGGTTGCAGGCTGGTTTTGAAGGTAGTGATCACACGGTTACGGCCTTCGTGTTTAGCGTGATACAGGCGTTGATCGGCTGTACGCAGAATTGCCTCGATGGTGTCGCCATCGCGACCGGATTGCGATACGCCGATGCTCACTGTGACCACGGTTGAGCGCTGCAGGCCATGAAAAGAACTATTGGCAACGGTGCTTCGCAGACGCTCGGCGATTTCGTGCGCGCCTTCAAGTGAAGTCTTGGGCAGCAGTATCATGAATTCTTCCCCGCCCACTCGGGCTACACCGTCATACGGCCGGATCGAATCGAGGCATTTCTCCACGAAACTCTTCAGGATGACATCCCCAACCTGATGCCCGAAGCGATCGTTGATGGACTTGAAATTATCCAGATCGAGTGCCAACACGGAGAACGGTGCACCACCGCGTTTGGTCCGGCCAATTTCGGCTTCGACCCGCTCCATGAACCGACGCCGGTTATCAGCGCCAGTCAGTGGGTCGGTCGCCGCAAGGTGCCCGAGTTCCTGGTTGGTGCGCTGGAGTTCCTGCAGGGCGCTTTCGGTATACGCCATCGCTTCGGCAAGACGCACCATCAACTCCTCTTGGCTGTAAATCTTTGAAAACGATCGCGTGGTGAGGAACGCTTGCACGACCCCATAGCTCAGCATGAAGAATCCACCGGCGAAGATCGCGTGAGCGAGCCACCACATATGGTTCCACGGACGTGCAAGGATGAAGGCAAGAGAGGACAGCGCGAACGCGGTGACCGAGATGATGAAAATTGTCATCAGCGGCGAACGGATACGGCGCAGCAGGAGTATTGTCACGGTCAATGTGGAAAGAACGAGGGCACCACCCTCCATCGAGAGGCGCACCGCGAGATTGCCGGCGATCGGCGAATTCGCGACGTACGCCACTGCCACGTCAACCGCCAGGAACAGTCCTATCCAGGTCAACCACGGGCGGGCCTTCATTCGTTGGTCCGCGGCATCGGGTGGGCGGTGGTATGACAGCAATCCGACTAACAGCAGAATCGACATGACCAGTCGAGAGGCGGGTCCATAAAGCAGGAAGAGCCAGATATTGTGGTGTGCAAGCCCGGTGAACGCACCATGCAACGCGTAGATTAGTACAAAGCCGAGAAATCCAAGCGTCATCCATCGCAGCAGCGGATCTCCCGATGACTGATAGCAGCGCCACGTTACGCAAGTAACAAACGAGCCTGCCAAGGTGGCTGTCATGATCGCAATGATATGGAATAGGTGATTCTCGAATAAAAGCGTGGGGTCCTGAAAAAAGTACAAGTAGCCAATCAGATAGGCCGGAACAAACGCAAATCCTGCGAGCAGCAAGCAGGCGTAAACCTTGACCATGAGGCGAACGGCTTCAGGTGGCTCGTCGGTGGCGATGAGATTGCTCATGGTTCCCTCCAGTCTTGAATCCATACAGCCAACACCGGCCCGGTGTTGGCGCCGCCTGCATGCCAACGGTCACTTGCATCACCAGGCAAATACGGGATGGACCGTTCTTTGGCATTTCAATTATGGATAAAGATTCAACCTTCAGATGAGAGTTTTTTCAGGAAGTCCAGTAGCAGTTCATTGACCTCTGTCGCGCGCTCTTGCTGTATCCAGTGACCGGCACCTTCGAGGATATGACACCCGCGCAGTTCCGGCAGTGTCTGCGCGAAGGCTTCGATCTGCCGCGGGGAGCTCGGAAACTTCAGCACGCCGTCGCGGCTCCCGGCAATGAACATCGACGGCTGCAGGATTTTGCAACCGCGCCAAGGTGCCAGCAGTGCCCATGAGCGCGTCATGTTGCGGTACCAGTTCAAGCCGCCGCGAAATCCGCTGCGGGTGAATTCGTGGGTGTAGTAGGCAATATCCTCGAGGCTTAGCCAGTCTGGCAGGTTTTCGGGCTCGATCATCGGGCCCAGGAAGCCCTGGCCCGGCTGCAGTTGGCCGAACACCGGCCAATCGGGTCCGTCACCCGAGGCACTGAAGTAGATGCGCCGGATCGACGACTCGACGTCCCTTTCCAGCTCGGCCTCGGCCACGCCAGGCGTCTGGAAGTACTGGATGTAGAAGTCGCTGATACCCAGCGAGGCAAGCGCGCTCAGGAGCTCTACGCGCCCCGGTGGCGAGAAGGGAACGCTCATGCCGACCACTGCGCGAAACAGATCGGGCCGCATCAATGCTGCGCTCCAGGCCACCTGCGCGCCCCAATCATGGCCGACGATCACGGCTTGCTGTTCGCCGAGTGCGTTGACCAACTCGACCATGTCGCCTACCAGGTGGAGCGTGGTGTAGGCGTCGGGTTCGGCCGGCGCATCTGTGCCGCCATAGCCGCGCATGTCGGGCGCTACCGCTCTGTAGCCGGCGGCCGCCAGCGCAGCAAGCTGGTTGCGCCACGAGTACCACAGCTCCGGAAAGCCGTGGCATAGCAAGACCAGCGGGCCGCAACCTTGCGTTGCTATCTGCATGCGGATGCCATTGATGTCGAGCAGTTCGAGGTGTGGCTCGTTCATATGCGCTTCCTGCGTTTCAAGCGATGGACTCCAGCAGCCGTGGCAGACTCGCCAAAGCCTGCTGTCTGCTGACAGAGAGTCGATGCAGCTGTGCCAGTTTTTCGGTGTCGGTTTCTTGCAAACCCCTGACCACCGACGTCATAAAGTACAAACGCGACTGCTTGGTCCAGCGGGACAAACCTTCATGCTCTCCCCAGCGTTGTTGGTTACCCAGGTAGACTGCCCAGATTCTGATCCAGTCCGTGGGGACGT
This sequence comes from Pseudomonas sp. GW821-FHT02A08, assembly GCF_059422045.1. Taxonomy (NCBI): domain Bacteria; kingdom Pseudomonadati; phylum Pseudomonadota; class Gammaproteobacteria; order Pseudomonadales; family Pseudomonadaceae; genus Pseudomonas; species Pseudomonas sp. GW821-FHT02A08. The sequence goes on along the minus strand of NZ_JBWKWD010000003.1, from coordinate 158,443 downwards.
GAGGCGGGGGGACCATTGTGCAAAGCGCGTTCATTTGTGCTTGATCGTTCAGGTGGCTTTCCACATAGGCGATCAAGGCCGCGCTGAACACGGGTTGGCAGCCGCTTACCATCAACAGGTTGATCTTGCCGCCGTCGAACACCTTCATTTCAGGGAGTGTCGGGATGGCACTGGCGCTGCAATCAATGTGCAGAGCATTTGGGCTCGTGGCGATGCAACCCTGTTCGAGTACGATGCGCGATGGCCCGATAACGCGCACCCGCCCCAGGCGCACAATGTTGTCGATGCGTCGAAGCTCGCGTAATTCCGCTTGAGTGACGGTGGCGCAGCGGTAAGCAGTGGGTTCGACGGACGTATCTATGCGCAAGAGCTGGCCCGCCGCCTCAAGCCTGGAGAACAGGTCCGGGATCGAGTCCGCGGCTGCGATGGCCTCGAACTGTGCAGTGAGGCCGCCGATTGTTCGTTCGAAGCTGTCAAGGCCCGGTTGCATGTTGGCCCGGTCGATCAACCACGGATCGTTCGGGATGATCCAGCAGATTGTTGTGGGCGCAACACCGTTTTGCAGCAACCACAGGCAAGCGTCGATCCCGGTCTTGCCCGAGCCTACCACTACGTAGCTGGAGTATGGGTGCCGGATTTTCGGCAAATCGTTCAGTGGCACGCATTGCACGCCGGGTTCCACCCTGTACCTGGGCGGGTGGGTCGAGGGCACAGCCGTCTGGGCATGGGTGGCGTCCACCACCTTTTTGTACACCCGGACCTGATGGTTTTCGCCGCTGACGAGCGAGGTAAACCGGTGGTCGTCAATGCGGTCGCCGGTGTAGTTGCACATGGGGAAGTAGCGGACTCGACCTGACGGCAGAAACTGCTGATTCATCACCTGGTCGAAGTAGCTCACCACCTCGGCGCCGGAGGCCAGCTCATACAGGCCCTCGTTCAGCGCCGTCGTGTCTTTCGTTCCACTGCCCAGTTCCCGGGAGTTGACGCCATAGCAGGTCGAGGGCTGGTGCAACCGTACGAACGGATAGGCATCATTCCAGTGCCCGCCAGGTCGTTCGTGTCGATCCACCATCACGATGCGTGCATTCGTTTCCTTGAGTAGCGTATCGACGAAAGCCATGGCCGTCGCGCCAGCCCCGATGATCAGGTAGTCGGTTTCGATCGGATTTTCGTCCATATGGTTGCACCTTCCTGAAGGTAGCCCCCTCAACCTCCGTAGATTAGACATCTATGTCGCGCGCAATAGAACGAATGCTCCTCACCCACATAACCAATGGAATTAATGGCCGCAGCCTGAATGTCCATGCGAAAGCGCCGTTTGCGCGAAGAAACATCCAGCTACGCGGCCTGGATTTCAGTTAACCGCAAGTCAATGAGCGCGTGGTAGAAAGTCAAGCTTTCAACAGAGTATCCGCGACTATTCCTGAAAAAGTCGTCTCTACCGGCCCTGTGAGAAAGACTGATCCCGCGCCATCCCATTGAGCCGTTACAACTCCGCCGTCACATTCAACATCAACGCAATTGTCTAACAAACCACGACGAATTCCGTTAACCGCGGCGCCACAAGAACAGGTGCCTGAACCCAGCGCAATACCACCCCCGCGCTCCCAAATACGCAACCGGATGTGCTGTCGGTCGATGATCTGGACGAAGTGCACGTTCGTCCTGAGGGGAAACAAGGGATCGGATTCAATGGTCGGTCCAATCGTCGCAATCTCAACTGCTGACAGATCATCCACAAAAAAGGTGCAGTGCGGATTTCCCATACTGCATGCTGTTGGGTCACCGGCAAGTGGCAACATTGAAGTATCCATTTCCTGAGCCAGAGGAATATCCGACCAGCCAAACAGCGGCTTTCCCATGTTTACAGAAATGCTGCCGGTTGAAGTTCGTTCGCAAGTCAGCAAGCCACGGTTGGTTCGCAGTGCTACCGAATTCATACTGGATTCGCGCATCTGCATCATCGCAATCGAGCACCACCGCGAGTTGATTGAAGCCGACCCCCCGGTTCCGATCACCCATTCGCCGAGCCATGTTGCTTGTGATTGGATTGGGTGAGTTTCGCGAGTCCACGATAACGAAGTCATCGCCATTGGCGTGCATTTTATGAAAGCTCAGCGGCATAAATAGACCTGGCGGCGAGGCATGTGATGAATTGACGTTTTAAAGCGATCTATCCCTAAGGGTAACTCCTTGCCCGCCTTGATTATTTTTTGGTCTTTCACGCTAATTTATTTCTTTTAATTAGTTGGTCGCCCTGTTCCGCGGTTGACCTGTCGATAACGGTCAGCAGCTCCTAGCTGCGTGCGTTCTGTAAAGTTGCCAGGCTAACCTTCACTTGGCCAGTGGTGCTGAGTGAGGAGAGGTTCAACCTTCTGCCTGGGTTCAATCGGAAATTCACTATTGCAGCCTGTGCATCGGTATTTGCCGCTCATGGTTCGATTGTCTTGAAGGATATGGATCTCCCGCTTATTTATACAGCTGGGGCAGGCAAAGTGAGTGGGCTCCTCTTTATAGCGATATACGATGCCTCCACCGGATGCCTGGGAGAGCTCGTACTGATTGAGCTTTGTCAGCCAAGCCTCCGAGGAGGCCAACGCCGACTTGAGTTGATTCCGCTCCTCCTGTAACTGGAAAAGTTGCTCACGGAGCGCAAATAGAGTGTCCTGGACCTCCCCAAGCCGTGCGTGAGCCTCGAGAATCTTTGGCTTGGCTTTCTGCATCGACCTTTGCTTCGAAGGCAGCAGCAAGAAGATCCTTGACGCTCTTCAGGCTCTGATATGCAGCAGTGATTGTGGTGACGTCCATATGTCCTCCACTTGAGGGGGGGCAAGCTTTAAAAAAATCAGGGGGCATGTCGAGCGTAGCCGCTCATCCGCCATTGCTCGGTCCAACCGGCAGCTTTTGGCCGATCGAGGTCATTCTGGCGTCATCAGCACGGCGAGCGTCAATTTGATGAACTCTTCGTTTTTATCAATGGTGTCCAAGGCGCCGCGGACATTCTCGGCTACGTAAACGGCGCCGCGCTGCTCGGCCCAATTCGAAAGCTCCATGATGGCGGCTTTCAGGCCGAGCTGGTTTTCATTGATTTTGAACAGCAGTGAAGGGAGCAGATCAGAATTTGGCATCGCGAATCCTCAGTGGAGTTTTCAGCGTAGCAGCAGGATTTCTCGGATGGAGATCGGGGGGGGGGGCAAGATGCGGGAGGGCGGGGAAAACGGGATAGTTTTGTAACGACACCCTAAAAGTTTTGTAACGCTTTGGATGTGGTCGGATTTTCGCCAAACCCCAGAAACGACAAAGCCCTGAATAATCAGGGCTTTGTCGTATAAAGATGGCGGAGGCGATGGGATTCGAACTCATGGACCTGTTACAGTCGACGGTTTTCAAGACCGTTGCCTTAAACCACTCGGCCACACCTCCGTTTGCGTTGCGGGCGCCATAATACCTGAATGAAACACACTGTCAAACTCTCTGCATAGCTAGTTACAGAGCGTCTGTTATGATCTTTGCGACTGAACGTTTCAAACCAACAGGAGTGTCGCCATGCGCGAACAGGATTACGCAGTTAATAACAGCGTGCAGGCTGAGCAGCTAGAGGTTAGCCGCGTCCTGCGCAACACATACGGCTTGCTCGCCCTGACCCTCGCATTCAGCGGTGTGACGGCCTACGTTGCCCAGCAGATGCGTGTTGGCTACCCGAATATCTTCGTGGTGCTGATCGGCTTCTACGGTCTTTTCTTCCTCACCAACAAACTCCGTGATTCGGCCTGGGGCCTGGTGTCGGCATTTGCCCTGACCGGTTTCATGGGTTTCCTGCTCGGCCCGATCCTCAACCGTTACCTGGGTATGCAGGGCGGCGCTGAAGTGGTCAGCTCGGCCTTCGCGATGACCGCGCTGGTGTTCGGCGGCCTGTCGGCCTATGTGTTGATTACCCGCAAGGACATGAGCTTCCTCGGCGGTTTCATCACGGCAGGCTTCTTCGTGCTGCTGGGTGCGACGCTGGCGAGCCTGTTCTTCCAGATCAGCGGTTTGCAACTGGCGATCAGCGCAGGTTTCGTGCTGTTCTCCTCTGTCTGCATTCTGTTCCAGACCAGCGCCATCATTCACGGCGGCGAGCGCAACTACATCATGGCCACCATCAGCCTGTATGTATCGATCTACAACCTGTTCGTCAGCCTGTTGCAGCTGTTCGGCATCATGGGCCGTGATGACTGATCGTCGGCCTTGAAGTAAAAAACCCGCTCAGGCGGGTTTTTTATTGCGTGGAATCCAGGGTTACTCCGTAATGACAATGCTGCCGTCAGCTTGCTGGCGGTAGATGGTGTAGGGCAGCAGCAAGGTGTCCATCGCGCCGGACACGACCACGTCGACCAGCACGATAGCGGGGGCGGGGCCATGTACCTGCGCATCCCGGCCGTCTTCGAGGGCCGCGTTCAGGTAGCAGAAGTCGTAGGTCACGCCGCTGTAGATTCGTGGTACCGCGCCGCAATAACTCTTGTGGTCCTTGAGGCTTTTTGCGGCCGCTTCGTCACTGCGCACAACCGTCTGAATCGTGCCGCAACCCGCTAGCATCATTGCCACCAGTAGCATTGCCTGAGTTTTCATGCCGTCAATCCTTCGCCGGAAACCATCAATCTACTTCAGTCTGAAACAAATATCACTCACGCCATGGGCGGTAACCGGCGTTTGACCGGGGTTTTCTTGACGATGGCCGTATTGGTTTCAGCGTGGGTGTTGAGGCGGTCGAGCAGGGTGTCCAGTTGTTCCATCGAGCGCACGTGCAGGCGTGCGATGAAACAGTCGTCGCCGGTCACCTTGTCGCACTCGGTGAATTCGGGAATGGCCATGATTTGCCGTTCCACCTCTTGCAACTGGCCCGGCAACGGGCGAATGCGCACGATGGCCTGGAGTTGATAACCGAAGCTTTTCGGGTCGATTTCAACGGTGTAGCCCTTGAGCACGCCACGCTCTTCCAGGCGGCGCAGGCGCTCGGCGACGCTGGGGGAGGACAGGCCGCTGATTTGCGCCAGAGCCTTGAGCGAACGTCGCGAATCTTCCATCAGGGCCGTGATCAGCACCTGGTCGATGTCATCGGTCATGGCGAAACCCTCTGTTAGGCATTTTTTAAAAACTGCCTTCATAAAAAAGGCCGATTCAGAGTTTAGCCTGCTTTTTGCTATGGAGTAGCGCTGTGGTGCATTGGCATACTTTGGCCTCAAACACAGGAGTCTGATGATGGACAATAACCTACGCCGCGGTTCGTTCGAAATGACGGCCGCCATGCTGATCTCCGGCACCATCGGTTGGTTCGTGCTGGTGTCCGGGCAACCGGTGCTGGATGTGGTGTTCTGGCGCTGCCTGTTCGGTGCCGGCACCTTGCTGCTGATTTGCGCGGCTTTCGGCTTTCTGCGCCCCGGCATTCTGACCCGAACCACGTTCTTGCTCGCGGTGCTCAGCGGTGTGGCGATTGTCGGCAACTGGGTGTTGTTGTTCGCGTCCTATTCCCGGGCGTCGATTGCCATCGGCACCGCCGTCTATAACGTCCAGCCGTTCATGCTGGTCGGGCTGGCGGCGCTGTTCCTCAACGAAAAAATCACTACACAGAAACTAGCCTGGCTGGGCGTGTCGTTTCTCGGGATGCTGGCAATCGTCAGCGCCCATGGCAGTCAGGGCGAGAGCGGCAGCGATTACCTGACGGGCATTGCCTTGGCCTTGGGTGCGGCGTTTCTCTATGCAATTGCCGCGTTGATCATCAAGCGTTTGACGGGAACCCCGCCGCATTTGATCGCGCTGATCCAGGTCAGCACCGGCGTGTTGTTGCTTGCGCCATTCGCGAATCTTTCCGTATTGCCGCAGGCACCGAGTGCTTGGGCCAGCCTGGTGACGCTGGGCATGGTGCACACCGGCGTGATGTACGTGTTGCTGTACGGCGCGATTCAAAAACTGCCGACGGCGCTGACGGGGGCGCTGTCCTTCATCTACCCGATCGCGGCGATTTTCGTCGACTGGTTTGCTTTCGGCCATCGCCTGGAGCCACTGCAATGGATCGGCGTCGCGGCGATTTTGCTGGCGGCTGCCGGCATGCAACAAGGCTGGTCGCTGAAGTTTCGGCGCACGGTGACACCGTAACCCATGACCCAGGCGTCAGATGTTCCAGCGCTGCGCGTTCCGGGCCAGGCGCTGGCGCATCTCGCCGACATTGGCGGCCAGTTGTTGAGTCAGCAAGCGATACCCGTCCAGGGTGTTGTAGACCGGCGCATCGAGACTGACAAGCGGCACATCCACGGGCCGATCGAGCCGCTGGGCGGCGCCTGATTTCAACGCCCGGGCCATACCGATCAATTGCACGCGAATCTGCCGATGCTCGGCTTTCAATGCCGTTTGCATCAGCGACATCGCCTCGGGGTCACTGACATCCGGTCGGGTATTGCCGAGGATTTCCAGGGTGCTGACGCACATGCGCAGGTTGCGCTGGAGGGCATCGAGTTCGGTCATGGAAATCTTCACTTCCTTGGACACCGAAGGCATCAGTGAGCGAAGTTGCACCATCGCCGCGTTCAGGCGGGTCATGAGCTTGAGGTGTTCGTCGGCGGTGATGGCCTGGCCGTCAATGATGCGCCCGTAGATTTTCGCGCAATCTCGCAAGGCATCTGCCAGGTTGTAGCGCCAGGAATAAACCGCGTACAGCGGCAGGGCGAAGGAAAACGCCAGGGCCAGGGCAATGCCGATCAGGATATCCACCCCGCGCCACAAGCCATCGGTGACCGGGTTGTCGCCGTGCCCGGCGACGATGAACACGGTAATCGCCGACAGCAGCGCCGTGTAGCCGCCCTTGCCGATGGCGTGATACGAGAAAAACCCGCAGACCACCGACATCGCGAAATAGGTCAGCCAGGGCATCCCGAGCCAGGCCTGTTGTGCCACCAGCACCAGGCCGACACCGGCACCGATCAAGGTGCCGATGGCGCGCTCGGCGGCTTTCTTGCCGATGTTGCCGTGGTGTTGCAAGCCGCCGATCACCACCAGCATGGTCACCGACGCCCACTCACCGTGGGGCAGATGGATCCCGGTGGTCAGCAGGATCGTCGCCAGCAACCCGAGCGACACCCGCACCGCGTGGATCACCCGGGCATGGCGGTAGCGCCGGTACGGGTCCAGCAACGGACGCAGCAGTCGGCGCAGCAAAGGTGGCAGCCCGTGGGCTCTGGATGTACTCAGGCTGGCTCTCCTCAGAAGATGTAGTCGGTCGTATTTGTGGTTGAAGGCTCTAGCACAATGCATTGAAGGGTGATGTGGCTTCGAATTACGAAGATATGCCCCCAGTTATGCCCCTCGGCCAGCGTCACCTAGCGAAGCTGCCCCCAAGCCAGTCTGCCTGGGAAATAGGGTAGCTGAGTCGGAGGGGGTAGGGGGGCGGGGGTGCCGTCCTTTGCGCGTCGCTCTCACTACATATCTACCAGTGAACCCCCGATACCTAAATTCGCAGTCCAGACCCACTGAAAAACAGTGACACGCCCATAAAAAATCCCCGCCATAAAAAATCCCCGCCATAAAAAATCCCCGCCATAAAAAATCCCCGCCATAAAAAATCCCCGCCATAAAAATTTCCCCGCATATACCCACCCTATCAATGTCACTCGAATTACAACGATACATACCGTTCGTCTATTACTCAGCTTATATCTAGAATACACATATAGATGCTGTTTTTATTCCGCCCTAGAATATGGCTATCCGGGAATTTCCACAAAACCCCAAGGGGCCCAGCCATGAACGAAGTCGAAACAGTCACCCACATCAGCCAAGCCACACTGGCCGACCTAGCCGATCTGGATGGATCTTTCTTCAGACTGCACCGCGACGAACTGGTCAAGCCTTGCGCCACTGTGCCAACCGCTGGCCGACCTGCGCCGGTCTACGACCTCGACGACCTCGCTGAATTTGTGCTGACGGCCACGGCCCACCTGACCGATGCCGAGTGCCGCCTGCGTTGTGCGCTCAGTGCCAAGTGCCGCAAACCCCGTCCCCATGGTGAACAGTCATGAGCGCGACAGTCCTCCAGTTCCCGCCACTTATGACCTTTGGCCAGCGGGTGCAGCAAACCCCCAACCTGTCCATCGTCGAGCTGCCCCCTGTGCCGACCACAAGCCTGCGGGACGAACCCGGCTTCGACGCCCGAACCCTGGCGGACTACCTCGACCCAACCGAAGCCCTGATCGCGTTCGCCATGCAGCAGCGCGAGAGCGGTGCATACACCTTGCATTGATAGCGCGGTGCATAGGCGCCGAGTGGAGAACGACCATGGCTTTCAGCGACCTTTTTTCAGCCGACAACCTCGCCAAACTCGGCACCGGTTTGAACCAAGGCATCGGCAACCTGACCAGCACACCGCTCGGCCAGTTCGGTGTGCAGATGCTGGCGAACAGTGGCTACCGTGCCGACAATGCGGGCATGGGTGAACGGCTTGGTCTGGCGCTACAGGGCATGAGCCAGATGCAGCAACAGCAGGCATTGCAGCAGTACCGCCGTGACCAGATCGCGACCGAACAAGCCAGACAGCATCAGCTACAGCAGGCCGCACAGCAAAAGCTTGAGCAACAGCAGCGCTACCAAGCCGCGTTGCAAGATCCTGATTTTCTTAGCAAATTATCTCCTACTGCCCGGCAGTTTGCTGCACTCGGCATTGACCCGTCAGAGCTGCTGCGTGCTACGAGCCAGGACAATACCCAGCAGCGTTTCGAAGCCAGTCAGGCACTGCAACAGCAGCGCATGGATCAGTCGCAGGCACAGTTCGAAGCGCGTTTGGCCCAAGGTGGCGGCGGTGGTGGTTCGAAAGAGCCGAAAGCGCCTATGCCCCACCAGATCATCGAAGAACCACTGCCCGATGGTCGTGTGCAAAAGCACATGTTTGATGCCGCGACGGGCCAGTACAAACCGTATGGCGCGCCTTACCAGCGATTCGCACCAAAGAGCGATCCGTGGGCCGATCTGGCTGGTGACGGTGCTGACGCGACAGCGGCCACGCCTGCACCACAGACCCCACCGAACCCGGCACTGCCTGGAACCGCACCACTGCAAAGCTATGCACCACGGCCACCTGCGCCGATGGTCATGGGCGGTGCTGTGCCACAACGCCAACCCAACCCGAACAGCGTGGAAGCCTTGGCGCAAGCAGCGGCACCGTCTGCCAATAACGCGCAGCAGTACCCGAACGCACCCGCAGTCGGTGCCATTGTGAAGGGGCATCGCTATAACGGCGGCAACCCTGCCAGTGCTGCAAGCTGGAGCAAAATCTAATGGCCGGTATGCCGTGGGAAGACTACGCGGCTGACCCGCCGCAGGCTGCTGCCGCTACACCGGACGAGGCACCGCCATGGGCGGACTACGCCCAGGCCGATCAGCAGGCCCATCCAACACAACCCAGCACGATGGGCGATTGGGTCGCGGATCGCACCGCACCACAAAAACCTGTGCAGGATGGCGTCGACCCGATGCAGCTTTACTACGGTGCCGCTCGATCCGTCGACAACATGGGTCTGGCTGCCGGTCGCATTCTCGGTATTCCCGCCGCGACTGCCTTCGATAAATTGCGCTCGATGTTCAGCGATCAGCCGACCACCGCCGCGCAGGATGCGCTCAATCAACATGTGCTGACTCCGCTGCAACAGCGCGCCGACTCGCTGACCCCGCAGCCTGATGCTTCGTTTGCCAACAAGCTGTTGAATGCCGGTGGCGGCTTCGCTGGAAACCTCGCCGCGATGGCCGCAACAGGTGGACTTTCACGCGCCCCAGCGCTCGCCGAAGCCGCCACCAGTGCGTTACCCGGCGTAGCTAATCAAGTCGGCCAGGCAGCGCGCACCATGGCCGTCCCTGCACTGACCGACGCAATCAATACGGGTCATGACGTTGCCGCTGAAACTGGCGACCTGACCGACGCAATGAAAGCCGCCATCGCTTCCGGCGCGGCGAACGTCGGGATGGGCTTGTTGCCCATGTCGGCACCGGGCAACCTCCTTACTCGTGCGGCCACTGGTGCGCCACTCGGCGCCTTGACTGGTGAAGCTTCACGCCAACTACGCAATATGACTCTGCCCGAAAACATGCAGCAGCCGTTCAATGTGCAAGACGCATTGGTTAACGGTGCGATGGGTTCAGTATTGGCAGGCGCCATGGGCCACGCACCGGGTGCGCGGAGCACCCCGACACCCGATCCGCTGGTGCAGGAACAGCAAGCCCAGCAGCAACAGGGCATGCCAGCGCCTCACCCTGTGCCCAGCGCCCCCCAGATCGCACCAGAGATGCCCACGCTGGCCGTCGCGCCCAAGCCCGAAGCCCTGCCGTATGCGGGTAGCCAGGACATCAACCCGCTGTTGGATCGGCTCAACCTTCAGGGTGAACAACGTACCCAGACGATGGACTTGCTCAAGCCCGTTGAGTTGAACGTCGAAGACGCCCGCCGTGGTGTGCAATCCATTGCCGAACGTGATCGGCTGGCCACCCTGATTGGCCTGCAGGGCTCCGATGCGCAGGTGTTCAACCGCAAGATCGGTGAAGCTCTCAACGCGGAACAGACCGTCGCCCTGACTTCGCATGTGCAAGACAACTTGAAGGATGTGCTCGACCTGCAATCGCGCATTGCTTCGGGAAACGCTACCGACATCGACCGGGCGTCCTTCGTGCAATCGCTGGGACAACTGCGCAGTACCTTTGCCGACCTTTCCGGGGCACGCGCCGAAGCGGGTCGGGCATTGTCCGCGTACAAACGCCAAGCCATGGACTACAGCCAAGCCAAGAATGTGCTGGAGGCGGTCGGTGGTATCGGCGGTGCTGACGATGCAGCCAAGGCGCTGGGCAAGGCAATCCAGAGTGGGGGCCTGACCAATGCCGCCAAACTCATCAGCCAGCCCGAAGGCAAGATGTCTCGGCTGTTCGGCTACTACTACAGAGCCGCGTTGTTGTCTGGCGTTCGCACACACGCCGTGAACATCACGTCCAATGCTATGACCCTCGGCAACGAGATTATCGAACGCGGCATCGCCGCTGGCATCGGCGGTGCCAAGCGAGCCCTTACCGGTGGCAAGTCCGGGCAAACCGTATTCGCCGAACCGCTCGATTTGCTGATGGGCATGGCCAAGGGTTCGGCCAAGGCTGGCACCGCTGCCTATGATGCTTTCCGCACGGGTGACTCTCCCATGCTCGGTGGTGGTAAGCAGGAAACTGGCGCAATCGGTAGCAGCATGAATGCGCCCCGTCCATCCGGCGTACTCGCCACGGCAGGGTGGGCGGCGGACAAGCTGGCGTCTGTGCCATATCGCGCACTTGGTGCTGAAGACGCTTTCTTCGCCACGCTGAACTATGAGGGTGAGTTGCGCACTCTTGCACGGCAGACCGCATTGGCCGAAAAGAAACTCGGCCAGCTTCCAGCAGGCGCCAAACTGAGCCAGCGCATCGAACAGCTGGTGCAAGACCCCACGCCCAGCATGATCGAGTCGGCAGGCGAGCACGCACGTACGCAGACCTTCAACAATCAAGCGGGCGCCTTTGCCCAAGCCATCATGTCGGCCAAGGCCAAACAGCCATGGCTTAACCTGATCGTCCCCTTTGTGCGGACCCCCGCCAACATCGTCAAGTTCGGTCTGAAGCGAACCCCGGTTGCGCCTTTGTTCGAAGATGTCCGCGCCGACCTGATGGCGGGCGGAGCCAAGCAAGAGCGCGCAGTCGCCAGAATGCTATGGGGCAGCAGCGTCATGGTAGCCGCTGGCATGGCCGCGAACGCCGGGTACGTTACCGGTGCCGGACCCGACGACAAGAAGGAAAAGGCCGCACTGCTCGCCACCGGCTGGCGCCCCTACTCGATCAAGGTCGGCGACACCTATCACGAATACAGTCGGCTCGACCCGTTCAGTCAGTGGCTCGGGCTGGCCGCTGACATGGCGACCATGGATTACCAGGACAAAGGCGCGGGCGACGTTGCCGCCAATGTGCTTGGTTCGGTCGTAAACAACACTGTGAACAAGACCTACATGCAGGGCTTGAGTAACTTTGTCGAGTTCTTACAAGACCCAAAACGCAACGGGCCATGGTATCTGCGCCAGATGGGCGGAACGCTCGCCCAGCCAGTCACCTTGCTCTCCAACATCGCCAGCGAACGCGACCCCTACGCCCGTGAAGGCAACTCTGTGCTCGACGCCATCCAATACCGGGTGCCTGGGCTCCGCGAAACCCTGCCCGAAAAGCTCGACGCCTTTGGCACCCCTGTGCCGAACCGCACCTACCCCGGTGGCCCGCTCTCCATCGCTGCGCCGATAGCACAGTCGAAAGAGTCGACCGACCCTGTACGGCTGGAGGCTGCACGCTTGGGATGGTCCCCAGGCGAAGCCCGTAATTACGTCACCGTACGTCACCAGAAGGTGGCCTTCTCACCTGCGCAGCAACACGAAATGCAGCAGCTGGTCGGGCAGATGATCCATGCCGGTGCGCAACGTGCCATGTCCGCTCCGGGCTGGAAAACGCTCGGCGACGACCAGAAACGCGACCTGCTCGACAACATAGCCAAGAAGGCACGCGCCGCCGTCCGTATGGCAATGCTCCCACTCATCAGCACCGGCAACCGTGCTGCGCTCGACCGACTCCACACCGCCCTTGGAGGGCCACAGAAATGACTGACGTAAATCGACAGGCCCTCGAAATCGCGAAGCATGAATTGCTCGCCGTCGAGGCTGAGCACAACCGGCTGGCAGATGCAGTTACCTGTGCCGAGCGGGCCTTGGCAGCACATGAGCTGCCACTGGCCAGGGCGAAGGCCAAGGTCCGGCAAGCACGGTTAAAGCTTGATCTTGTTGGCGCTGCGAATGCTGCTGAAATCGCATCGCTCGAGGCACAAATCGCAACCTTGAAGGGGGGAGAATCATGAAATACGAAGCAGATAGAGAGCGACCTACCATCTTTGACGGTGGCCGTCTCAAGCAACTACGCGATGACGCTGAGCTACACCACATTGACTATACCCGTGGCCAGATTGTTGCCACCGAAGGCGGCGCCTATCGAGTGAAGCTAGCTGCGCCGCTGTTCGACGTCAGCGCGATCTTGCCAGCGGTGCCGACCGTTGTGGAAGCGAGGCATGCCGCCATCGCTGAGGGTGAATACCTGTCCTGGCTGGTCAAAATCCAGCGCGCGGAGAGGCGCACGGTTCGCATGTTCACGTGCGGCATGAGCCCGGTCGACATCGCACGGACCCCGCTCACCCAGGACGAAATCGACCGCTACACCAACCGCCGCAACAGTGCGAATCAGCTTGAAAAACTGCGCATCGAGTTGGGCAGTGCCATTGCTGCGAAAGAACGCGCCAAGGCGGCGAAGGTGGCCGCTGCACAGCTTAGTGAACGGTATGGCATCGCCGCTGCTACCACCTGTGCAGCGCCTGTCGATGGTCCTGCCCTGAATGCACCCCGTAAAAGAGGAACCAAGTGATGGAATTCGAAGACGATATTTCGCAAGGGCTCGCCGCTGAATTAACCGGCACTACCGGGTTCAGCGACGACGACCTCGATAACGACCAGGGCATGCTCCCGCATGATGTTGCTGATGACCTTGAGGCCTTCGATGACCAAGTAGCGCGCCGGGATGCACACCTTCAACCCGACTATGAGCCGGGGCAACAACCTGTGCCGTCTGAGGCGTTGCAGCAGCAGCGCCAGCAGTTGGACGAACAATCCCAGCAGCTTGAAGCCCAGCGCCAGCACATGGCGGCTGTGCAAATGCAGCAGTTACAACTGCAACGAGCACAACTTGAACAGCAGCGGTGGGCACAACTTGAAGCGCAGATTCCAGCGTTTGAAGAAGATCCGGAAGGGAACATTAACGGGAGGTTTGCCCTTGAGCAGTTGCGTCAGCAGGAAGCACAGCAGGCCGAACAGTACCGTCAGCAGTTCCAGCGCCAGACCCAAGAGTTCTCCCGGCACGCTGCCGAGGTTGCTCCCGTAGTTGGTGGTATCGAAGCCGAGTATATCGCCGAGCATCTGAATGGCGATGAGGCCGCATACCGGGGTGCCTTCGACCACCTTTTTGCACACGCTGACCAGCAGATTAAACAGCAGTATCCAGGTCTCGACGAACAGGGTTACGCAACCATGAGGTCTATGGCTGCCATGGCCTTCTTGAAAAATTGTTCTGACCAGGGCGTCAACCCCGCTGAGTACGTCTATGGCAGGGCGCGTGAGCTTGGATACCGTGCCAACGGTCGTGTGCCGCACAGCCAGCAACGCCAGCCAGCGACCATGGAACAGTTGGCGAACATGAGCGACAAGCAGTTCAAGCAGGCGATGAAACCCGCAACGCCAAGACAACGTGTGCAAGTTGATGAGGATCAGCTGTCACGGATGGACGACGCCACCTTCAACGAAATGTTCGAATCGATGAAAGTGGCCAACGGCAACAACGCGCTCGCGTTTGGAGACTGACATGCACGACGAAAAAACCCGCAGGGGGCCGCCTACTCGCGAAATGCGCCTGGAAGCACTGCTAGCTGACCTGCAAGCCGAGATCGAGAGTGGGACCAATGAGGCGGTCAAGCGTGCGCGCCGTCAGGTTTTGCGTGGAATGCGGCTGGCAACGTGGGTGTTCAATACCCGTGTCCCCGTCAGCGTAATAGAGCGCGAATTCAGAGACGAACTATTCCGGGCGAAGCCGCCCATCATGTGAGGATGTAAAATGCCTATCAAAATCGCACCACCGAAAACCAAACCAGCGAAGACCGAGAAGCGGCCTATACCCACATCAGACTGCTGGCCAGGGCTGGCGAAGGACAAGGGTCCAGGCAAACCATCAAACGGCAAATGATCATGTGCACATGGAAAAGGGGCCTTGATTGGCCCCTTGTGTTTTCCGGGTACAGCGTTAGGGCTACCACCCAGTTACAACGTACCCGCACTCCCTGAGTTCTTTCACGACAGCCGCCTTCCAAGCCCCAATTGGGTCCAAACCTACATAGACCACGCCATTGATGTCGTTGGGGGTCTCGACATCGCCTTTTACCAATGCACAAACGTTTTCCCGACCAAGCTTTGCCATCAGGTAACCGTGCTCGAAGACGACGTTTTGTCGTGCTCGGTCTCTCGGCCCCACCACGTGTTTCTCGTGGTGCCCACGGCCTTGATCGCACGGCGTATAGAGCACAATGGCAAAGTCAGCCTCGCCAGAGTAGTGCTCGATTTTTTCGATAATCGTCCTACCGCCACTTGCTTGCTCGTGAAGGATGATCGACTTCAGCCCAAGACTGTCAACGAAACGACTTACTTCCTGTTTGGCTTCGTTGTCTCGACCGTGAACGATGAAAATGTTTCTCTTGTTTCTCGCGACCGGTGCGCTCGCAGGTTTGTTGAAAAGCGAAGCGCTGGGAGTGGGTGGAAATGGCGGTGGTGGGACGTTAACCATAGTGGGTGATTGGTTCGACGTCGCAGAAGTGCCGAACTCGAGCTCATCAAGCAGCGCGGTAAACTGTTGAGACAGGTATGTCCTTCGCTCGGCGTACGTGCCAAATTTAGGCTGGATAAAACCCCAAAAGGATTCAAGGTCTCTGTGGTGCTTCAGCCATGACGGGAGCCGGCTTGCTATTTCGTTATCGTTGAGCAACTCCTGGCGAAGTTGCTGATACTCGACCGACTCAGCAGGCTTCCCTGTGGCGTGAGCGATCAGCAAGTTTTGTAAATAGCTGACCTTGTCAAAACGGCTCTCTAAATATTGTAGGCTCATCAAGCGTGTCCATTCTCGGTGGTGCCCTTAGGCGGCAAGGATCGCGACAATCTCAGCCGCAGCACAGATTAGCGCAAGCTGGAAACGCTACCGACTCGCCATCACCGTGTCCACCATGTGCTGCCAGTTTGGCCCTCAGTAGTCCTTCCACTCCGGTTCCTCGCACACCTGTGCTTCAGCGTCCTTCCTGAGCGCGTCCACCTGCTTTTCCATGGCTTGGCTCAGGGGTTGGTCGTACATCGCATCAATGCGCGCCACGAGGGCGTCAGCGCGGTCACAGCGTTCATTGCCGCCGTAGGCGAGGACAACCAGCACACCGATGAACACGGCAAGGCCAATCAGGTTCTTCATGACTTCGTTCATGATTGAGTCTCCCCGCTGCCGTCCTCAACGATCCGGCTTAACTTGTCCAGGGCAGCCAGCACCTGTGCGTCGCTGATGCGCTCATACCGGTGCGAACGCAACGTACGCCGCATCGACTTGATCTGCTCCACCGGGTACTTTGCGTACAGTGCATCGTGGTCTGCGAGCCGTTGTGCATGGGCAAGCCGGTAGATGGTTTGGCACGTCGAACTCGCGGATGAGCTACGTACATGGTTGTACCCGCCTACGCCGTAGGGCATACGATAGGTGCTGTTGAATACGCTAGTCATGATCGTTCTCCAAATCTCTCAGGAACGCTTCCGCGTCGTGCTCGATAACATCCGGCGTTACGTCTTTGGGCTCGGTTTTCGTATGGCCTAGGGTCCGCTGGGCTTGTTCGCGGGCCAGGTTGTTGATTGACGACGCGGCCAGCAACTCCAACAAACCCTGTGCGTCTGTCCCAGCCTTCTGCCCATCCTCGGTGGTGGGTTTGGTGCGCCCGAGCCCACGATTCAAAATGTCGTTGGCACAATCCCGGCGCAGGCGTTCGTCCTTGGTTTGGCGCATGGTGGTGACCAGGGCAAGCAGAGCTTCCTCGCTGTACTGGATCGCGAGCAGGTCGAGACGGACCTTCTCGCGCCGCCTGAGGGCTGTTTGCTTGTCGTCCGGGCCTATGGGCTTGCCGGTTGTGCCGTACAGCGTCAATGTGGGCGCAAGAGGCATCAACTGCGCGCTAGGTGATTGGCTACTCATGGTCGGAACCCTCTGTGACTTGGAATGGGCGTGGGGCACCATCGTCGAGATAGGCTTTCCAGTCTTTCAGTGATGCAGCCGCCCACGGATGATGGTTCCGCCATGCCCAAGCGTTATCCTTGGAAGCCGTTCCCGACCCGATCTTCACGGCGCCCAGCTTCTGGAGCGCAGCAGCAAGGGTTTTGGGGTTGAGTTTCATGGTTAACGGGAACAGCGCAGGATAGGCATTGGTCAGTTGGGCTATCAGCGCGGTGGATCGGCCAATATCTCTGTCGAACGGTGCTTCACGTCCGGCGATCAAGCCTTCGATGAAGGTGACCAAGTCTTCACGGCTTTCACGCTGCATGGCGATGGCCGCAGCGGTTTGTGGCGCAAGGGCACCGCCGCGCTTGATGTTCCAGTCAGGTGGGAACTGCCACTGTGCCAACACACCGGCCAGCAGCGCTGGACCCTCACCTTCGAACCAAACCATTAGGCGTTCGTAGTACCCATCGGACAAGCGATCTGCCTGGCACCGGAACACGTTGAACCTCGGGTCGTTATCCATCAAAGGAAGGGCGTCTGCCTTGTTCGTCGTGATGATCAGATTGACGTAGCTGTTTATGTCTTTGGCATCACGGCCTTTGCGCTCAGACTTCCGGGTCTTTTCGCTGATAAGGGTTTTCAGTACCTCGACCCGCGATCTATCGAACCCAGATGGCAGCTCGTTGTAGAGCCGAAGTATCCCGTCGTCTAGCAGGCTGGTGAACTTGTCCCCCAAGGAAGCGCCTTCGCACTCAGCCACCAGTGGTGACCCGCCGAACACTCGCTTGAACAGGTGGATCATGAACGACTTACCGACGTGGTTCTTTTCGGAGAACATGAACTGGGCAGTGCCCAGCTTGTGCTCGGGGAACTGATACAGCTGCGCCAACCAGCACATGAAGTGCTGCACTGCCGCTTGTTCGCCGCCCGCGAGGTAGTGCAGGTGGTCGGTGAATATCTGAATATCCGCCAAAGTGGCGTTCATGTTGGGCATGACCCGTCCCCTGGCCAGCAGATGCCAGCGGTTCAACGCGTGGGGATTGTCAGCGGCATCGTCTGCTGGTGATTTGCGGGTCGGTTCCATGACCACGCTGGTAACGACCCGCTTGTGCCAGAGAGGCGCGTTCCACCATGTTTTGCCAGCGGATAGCTGTTGCTCTTTGGCTGTGGGGTCGCTGGGTCGTAGATGCCCGTATCTGCTCAACACCAGTTGGCAAAAACCCTCCAGGCAATGCTCGATCCCGGTGGCGCGCTCATAGGCACAGAAGCCACGGTTACAGGACAGCATGACGAACTCGCGGGATATTTCGCGCAGCGTATTCCAAGACTCTGGAGTCAGGCCGCTGCTGTGGCACTGTGCGGTTTCTGCCGTGGGGGGCAATACCTTGTCGTCACCGATATGGGCAATCGCCATCAACAGTGCTTGTTCGACCGGGCTACTCATCGACGAGCCGCCGACCAACTTCAGCGGTGTGTGGTTATTAACTGGCGCAGTCTCTCGACGGATCGCCGCAACAGTCGCGTCTTCAACTTCCTGCGCACTTTCGCCAAACTGATAAGTGGGTAGGCCAATCAGCGAAGTTGGAAAGGAAGTTCTAGCTGTTGCGCAGCCAGATATGGTATTATTGAGGCTCATCGAAAGTACTCCCTAGCCCTGAACTGCGTTTGCGGCGCACATATAGTTCGGGGCTTTTCTTTGCCTGTTTATTTCCCAGGCCGTTAATGCATGGCCGCGAGCGCTGGATTCTTTTCGGGCACTTGCACATGACCGGCACGCGGTGCTGCGATCTTGGCAGCAATCCACGCTTCGATTTCCGACCGAACCCATGCCACGCGTGCGGCACGGCCACTGGCGCGCATCTCACCCAGTTGCACTGGTGCTGGAAAGGTTCCGTCCGCGATGCCTTTATATATGCTGGTTCTGCGCATGGAGACCATTCTCTCGACAATAATTATCGGGAGGAAGTTGCTGAGGGGGTCGTAGTTCACCAAGTCGGTGTAATCTGCGTCGTGGCGTGGTTCGTTCATGGTGGAATACCTCAAGGCTGGCCGGACTGGGGCGGCGCTATCAGTAGTTCGCCGTTGGTTGCCATTATAGGGATGAACTTGAGCGCCGGGTGGCTATTCGTCTGGATAGAGTATTTAGTTGTGGCAGACCGTTCGTCGAGCTGTATGCGCTGATAGTCGGAATGTAGTTGCGTGTTTGTGTGTTACCGCCTAGTTCGGAACCAGGGCGTTAAATTTAGCTTAACGGGATTAGAATGTGGTCCGATTGGATTACAAGATGGCCTTTAGCACTGGGCACGATTGCAGCGGGGGAATTTAGCGTAATGTCACTGTGAATCTAAGCCTTTCGGTGGTTGCGGGAGGTTGATTTAATAGGGTTGGCGGCACAGTTAATAGGATTGGCGCGGTGTAAGAGTGCAACCTATTAATCGTTGAGAGGCGCGGAGTAGAGGGTTCGGCACACTATTTTTAATATATTTAATACCTTTAATAGGATGAATAATATTATAAGGCAAAGGTATATTCTATACATATACACCTATATATAGAGCAGTTTTGGAAATGGTATTAAACCCATTAAGGTATTGGCGACCGCTCTATTCCGGTGCTTTCAGCGTTAATAGGATCGGGGATTTAATATGATGGCATAATTACATCATGCCGCTGACGCAGCTTTCGCCCTTAAAGAGTCGAGATAATCAGCCCATTGCTGCGCCGCTGCCTTACGTTGGTTAAGGAGCTGTGCCCTTGCGTAGACAGCGCTCAATGGTCCGGGCATGCGGTGCGATAGCATCAGTTCCAAAACCACAAAGTCGATGTTTAGTACCTCGTGCGCGATAGTCCGAAACGTGCTTCGGAAACCATGCGTTGTGATTGACCCCGGCGCATAACCGAGTCGGTCGACGAGTCCCGCTAGCAGCGCCCGTGTTGCAATTGGGTTGGCGACGTTTTTAGGGGAGGGGAACACCCAGCCTTCACCCTTGCTGGGTATCCGGCGCTCTTGCAGCTCCCGCAGCAGTGCCACAGCCTGTGCTGGTAGCGCTGCGATGTGCGGGCTCCCTGTCTTGGAGACCGTGTAGCGCCACTCTCCGGCGTCCAAGTCCAGATCGCTCCACTTCATCGCAGTCATTTCAGAAGGGCGCGCCGGGATCATCGTGAGCAGCCTCAGCGCGGACATCACGGCATCCTGTCCACGATACCCGTCGAGCAGCAAGAGCAGTTCCTGCAAGTCGGCAGGTTCGGTGATGGCCGCAAAGCTTGTGGCTTTGTGCTTCGGCAGTATTCCGCGACCCGCCGCGACATTCACGGTCAGGTGCCCGTCATCGATAGCCCTATCGAGTATCGACTTGGTAAGTCGCACCGAATAAGCGGCCATCGCTGGCGACTCGCTCAAGGTGCGCACCATGTCCTTGATGTTCTCCCGAGTGATGTCCTGCACTGGCAGTTTCCCGAGGATGGGGAGTATGTGGTTTGCCAGCGCTCCGCCGTAGCCTTGCAGTGTTCGCTGTGCCAGATGCCCTGGTAAACGCTTCGGGGCGTTCAGCCCCTTGTGCTGCATGAAATCGTCAGCGACCGATTGGAAGGTTCGTGCCACCGCAGCCGCTCGTGCTGCGATTTCAGCTTCCTTGGCTGCCAGTGGCGAGATACCACCGGCAATCAGCTCTCGTGCCCCCTGTGCGGCCTCGCGTGCCTTCTTGATGCTGATATCGGGATAGCCGCCGATGGAGAAGCGGTTTTCCTTCCCGTTCAGTCGGTACTTCAGTCGCCACAACTTCGATCCTGTCTTGGTGACCTCGATGTAAAGACCACCAACGACGCCGTCCGCGTATTTTCCGGGAGTCGTCAGTGATCGAATTTTCACATCGGTGAGCTTGTCCATGGGGGCATCCAGCTGTGCTATTGAGTTGCATGCCACTCAATATGCCCCCAATAATCACGGATAACAAGGGGCATCGACGAACAGCGCCGGACAACGGCGGAGTCTCAATGCCAAGTAAATACTAGGTGTTGTAGTCGTAAGCCCGCATGTCTCCGTAGATTACTAATTAGAAGATGTAGTCGGTGGTCAGGAAGCTCGAACTGCGGCCGCTGATGATCTCGCTGATCAGGTCCTTGTTGGTCTCCTGGAACTTGGTGGCCACCAGGGTGCGGATCGAAAACACCCGCAGTGCGTCATGTACCGACAAGGTGCCTTCGGCCGAGTTCTTGCGGCCATTGAAGGGATAGGTGTCCGGGCCGCGCTGGCACTGGGCATTGAGGTTGATGCGCCCGACCTGGTTGGCGAAGGTGTCCACCAGCCGGCCGACCGCCACCGGGTTGGTGCCGAAGATGCTCAATTGCTGGCCGAAGTCCGACTCCAGCACGTAGTCGATCACGGTATCCAGATGACGGTACGGCACGATGGGGATGACCGGGCCGAACTGTTCTTCCTGATAAACCCGCATCTGCGGCGTGACCGGGTACAGCACCGCCGGGTAGAAAAACGACGCACGAACCTCGCCACCGTTGGGGTTGACCACCCTGGCGCCTTTGCTCTCGGCGTCCGCCACCAGTGCATGCAGATAATCGACCTTGCCCGATTCCGGCAGTGGCGTCAGGGATACACCACTCTCCCAGGGCATGCCGGGTTTGAGGTTGGCAAGCCTGGCGTTGAATTTGTCGATGAAGGCGTCGACTACGTCTTCGTGGACAAACAGGATCTTCAGGGCCGTGCAGCGCTGGCCATTGAACGACAGCGAACCGGTCACCGCTTCACTGACCGCGTTGTCCAGATCCACTTGCGGCAGGACGATGCCCGGGTTTTTCGCATCCAGGCCCAGCGCCGCGCGCAAGCGGTGGGGTCTCGGATGGAGTTTTTTCAGGTCACTGGCGGCCTTGTTGGTGCCAATGAAGGCAAAGATGTCGATCTTGCCGCTGGCCATCAGCGCACTGACCGTCTCGCGGCCGCTGCCGTAGATGACGTTGATCACCCCGGTCGGGAAGCTGTCGCGGAAGGCTTCCAGCAGCGGGCGAATCAGCAGCACGCCGAGCTTGGCCGGCTTGAACACCACGGTATTGCCCATGATCAGCGCCGGGATCAGCGTGGTGAAGGTTTCGTTCAACGGATAGTTGTAAGGCCCCATGCACAAGGCCACGCCCATCGGCACGCGACGGATCTGGCCGAGGGTGTCCTGTTCCAGTTCGAAACGGCTGGAGCGGCGGTCGAGTTCCTTCAGGGCGTTGATGGTGTCGACGATGTAGTCGCAGGTGCGGTCGAATTCCTTTTCCGAGTCCTTGAGGTTCTTGCCGATTTCCCACATCAGCAACTTGACCACGGCGTCGCGCTGCTCACGCATGCGCCCCAGGAAGGTTTCGACGTGCTGGATGCGTTCGGCCACCCGCATGGTCGGCCACAGGCCCTGACCGCGATCGTAGGCGCGGACCGCGGCGTCCAGGGCGGTCAACGCGGTGTCGGCATCCAGCAGCGGCGTGCTGCCGAGGATCACCTGTTCGTCGCCATTCGGGCCGGCCAGGTACACCGGGCTGCGGACCTGGGCCAGCGGCCCGCTCCAGGTTCTCAATTGGCCATCGACGAGGTACTCGCGCTGCTCCGTCTGGCCGTCGAGGCGGTACTTTTCCGGGATGTCGGCGGGGCTTGGGAACAGGTTCTGGAGAATATTGGCTGTGGTCATGTCGCTACCCCTCTGGATTGGGTGGTGCACTGATGAATCGTTTTAGCAGACCTCGGCAACGCTTGTCATGACCCATCTCAGCGTTTTTCCGTACAGCGTGATGTCCGGGGATTTATCGGTACCTTTCGTCATGGCCTCAGAAGCTCCCCTTGTTGGCCCCCAATGCCCTCAACCCACCCGTGCAGGGTGCCTTAATGTTGACTCTCCTTGATCACAACAAAAAAGGCTGTGCCCGACTCGCCGGGCAGCCAATGAGAGGACAGCCATGCGGGCAAGCCGATTAACTGAAAAGCCTAGCCTTTGTTTGGCCTTGGCGGGGTGTGCCTTTGCGTTGCTTGCAGGGTGCACAGAAGAGCCGAACAACCCGCCGACCCGCAGCGAAGCAGATGCCGCGAGGCCCGCCGACGCCGAGCTGGCGCAGGTCTACGACAACAGCTGCAAGCTTTGCCATGCCAATCCGGCGGCCGGGTCGCCGCTGACCGGCGACATCAAGGCCTGGCAACCACGGGTATTGCAGGGCGCCGACACGCTGCTCGATCACGCGATCAACGGCTACAACGGCATGCCGCCAATGGGCATGTGCATGCAGTGTTCGCAGGAACAGTTCCTGGCGCTGATTGCCTTTATGTCCGGCCAGCAAATCCAATAACAAGAACGGCAGGGTGCGATTCATGACGATGGACCTGACACGGCGTCAGTTGTTGCAACGGGCGAGCGTCATTGGCGCCTTTACCGCGCTCGGCTCGACGCCGGCACTGGCTGAGTTGCTGCGCGCGCCACGCCTGATTCCCTGGCGCAACTGGTCGGGAGGCCAGAGTTGCCTGCCGGCGGCGCGGCTGGCACCCAAGAACCTGGATGAGTTGACGCAAGTGGTGCGCCAGGCCCCCGGCAGGATTCGGCCGGTGGGCTCGGCGCATTCCTTCAGCGCGCTGGTGCCCACCGACGGCACCTTGCTGTCGCTGAGCTATTTCACGGGATTGCTCGATCACGATGCGAAAACCCTGCAGGCCGAGTTCGCCGCCGGCACGCCGATGTCACGCATGGGCACGCCGCTCAAGGACATCGGCCAGGCCCTGCAAAACATGGCCGACATCGATTATCAGACCCTGGCCGGCGCGATCTCGACCTCCACCCACGGCACCGGCAAACACTTTCAATCCTGTTCGGCCCATGTCTGCGGCATGCAGCTGGTGACCGCCAGCGGCGACGTGCTGGAGTGCGACGCCAACCGCCATCCTGAAGTGTTCAGCGCAGCCCGGGTGTCCCTGGGGGCGTTGGGCGTGGCCACCAGGGTGCGCCTGCAAAACCGCCCGGCGTATCGCTTGCGGGAGCGGCAGTGGATCGCCAAAACCGAAGAGTTGCTCGAAGACCTGGACAAGAACACCCGGGAAAACCAGCACTGGGAAATGCTCGTGGTCACCCATTCCGACTACGCCTTGTCGATCGCCCTGAACGAAACCACCGACCCGGCGACACCGCCGGTCCCGGCGGATGAGGAGGGCGGCAACGAGTTTGTCACCTTGATCGAGAAGATCGACAAGTACGCCAGCGACTTCCCGGACCTGCGCCGCACGATGCTCAATAACCTACGCCACCTGGCCAGTTTCGATGACCGGGTGGGCGACTCGTTCGACATCTACGCCAACGTGCGCACGGTACGTTTCAACGAAATGGAATATTCCGTGCCGGCCGAATACGGCCCGGCCTGTTTGCGCGAGATCCTCAAGCTGATCCAGGACAAGGACCTGCGCACCTGGTTTCCGATCGAGTACCGGTACGTCAAGGCCGACGACATTCCCCTGAGCATGTTCGAAGGCCGCGACAGCTGTTCGATCTCGGTCCACCAGCATTACCAGATGGATCATCACAACTTCTTCGCTGCCATCGAGCCGATTTTCTGGAAGTACAACGGCCGGCCACACTGGGGCAAGTTGCACACGCTGAACGCGAAAAACCTGCAGCCGCTGTACCCGCGCTGGCAGGAGTTCATCCAGGTGCGGCAGGCACTCGACCCCAGCGGCAAATTCCTCAATGCGCATTTGTCATCGATTCTGGGGGTGAGCTGATGGCCGTCAATCGCCGTAGTTTTTTACTGGGCACCGCAGGCGTCGGCGCCTTGTTGGCGGGTGTCGGGGCATGGCTGCGGCCGGGTGACCGAGGCGCGCCGTACAGCGATTACTTCCGTACCCTGAACCGTGAACTCAAGGACCACGGCCCGATGCGACCGGTGATGTTGATCGACCTTGATCGGCTGGATCACAACATCGATGTGGTGATGCAATCGGTCAAGCGCGCCGGCAAGCACCTGCGCCTGGTGGAAAAATCACTGCCGGCGCCGGGGCTCCTGGCCTACATTGCCCAGCGCGCCGGCACCCAACGCCTGATGTCGTTTCACCAGCCCTTTCTCAATCATGACGCCGTGCAGTTTGCCGAGGCCGACATTCTGTTGGGCAAGCCGCTGCCGGTGCGTTCGGCGCAGTTGTTCTATCAGTCGCACAAGGGGCCTTTCGAGCCTTCGAAGCAATTGCAATGGTTGCTCGATACACCGCAGCGCCTGCAGCAATACCTCGCCCTGGCCCAGGGGCTGGGCACGCGAATGCGGGTGAACATCGAGCTGGATGTCGGGCTGCATCGCGGTGGCGTCAGTGACCTTGGCGTACTCGGGCAGATGCTGGCGCTGATCAGCCAGCACCCGCAGCACCTGGAATTCGCCGGGTTCATGGGCTACGACCCGTTCGTGGGCATGGGCGTGCCGGGGATTCTGGGCTCGCCCGAGGAGTTGTTCGCGAAGGTGATGGTGATCTACTACCGCTGTGTCAATTTCACCCGTCAGCAATACCCTGGTTTGTGGCGCGAAGGACTGACCCTCAATACCGCCGGCAGCCCGAGCTATCGCATGCATGAGCACGAACAGCTCAGCAGCGAAGTGTCGGTGGGGACGGCGATGCTCAAGCCCACTCATTATGATTTGCCGTCACTGGCGCAGCATGTGCCCGCCGCCTACATCGCCACGCCAGTCCTGAAAAGCACCGGGGCGGTGAATATTCCAGCGCTGGATGACAAGTCCGGGCTGTTTTCCTGGTGGGACACCAATCAGCGCGAGACGTATTTCATCTATGGCGGTAACTGGATGGCGGAGTTCGAATCGCCAACGGGGTTGCAGAGTAATGGCGTGTATGGCCGTAGCTCGAACCAGGAAATAGTCAATGGTTCGGCGGCGGTGGGGCTGACGGTGGAGGACCAGGTGTTCTTGCGCCCGACCCAGACGGAGTCGGTGTTGTTGCAGTTCGGGGATCTGCTGGCGGTTCGGGGTGGGAAGATTGTGGATAGCTGGCCGGTGTATTCCTGATGTTTGTTGGGTGACTGTTCCGGCGCCTTCGCGGGCAAGCCCGCTCCCACAGGGTGCAGCGTTGTCCTTGTGGGAGCGGGCTTGCCCGCGAAGGCGTCAGCTCAGTCAAAACGCATAAGGGATACTGACCTTGGCCCAAAGCATTTCCCCTTCAGGCCGGTTTTCCACGTCGAACTCCTTGGCCCAGCGAATCTCCGCGCTGGCGTATTCGAGAAAGGTCCAGTGCAGTGCCGGACCAATCGCAAACACTTGCCCGCGCACCCCGTCGTTCACGTCCTGGCCATTGAACTGCACGGTGTGGCCGAACTGTTTGTCGTCGGTGGTTTGCTTGAGGTAGTAGCCGTTCAACCCGAGCATCAGGTCGTCGGTGATCTTGAAACTGGCCGAATAGTCGAAGTGGAAAATCTGCCCCGACTTGTAGTCGGTGTCTTTGTTTTTCCCGTTGAAACTGTAGGTGGTCTTCATCGACACCTCGGTTCTGTCCGTCGGCAGCCAGGTGAAGGAGAACAGCGGTTTGTAGGTGTAGAAGTTGTTGCTGGTGTTGGCCAGGCGATCAACGCTGTACTCGCCGGTCGGCACGGTGACTTCGATGGCGGCGCCGAGGGTCAGGCTTGGGCCCATGTCCCAGAGAATGATCGGCGCGACCGTGGTGTCGCCCATGCCTTCGCGGGTGTCCTGCAAGCCGAACACCGAGACTTCCTGCTTGAGCCAGGGCTGCGCGATGTAGCCGGCCAGCCGGCCGCCAAACACCCGTACCGGGCTGAGGTAATCCAGGCGCGGAATGACGGCCGTGGATTCGATCTCGACGTTCGGCACTTTGCCGCCCAGGGAGCTGATATTGAGCTTCGTGGCTTTGTAGTGGTTGTAGTAGAGGTTGAATGCAACCATGTTGTCCGGAAGGCTGTCGGGCGAAAGCGGCAACATGAAAAAGCCGTCGGTGCCGGTGCCGATGTTGTCCACGCCGGCCTCGGTGGCCAGCGCCGGTTGCAGGGCGCAGACGCCGGCCAGGCCAATGACCAGTAGGGGAAGTGTCGTGCGGGTCGGGATCATGGGTGTACTCATTATTATTGTTAGCGGGCTGTCCGGCATCCATACGAGGGCCGCAACATAGAAATAAGCTGTCTGCGCCCTGCAAGGCAGGGTATTGGCGGCCATTTAGGGGGACTTCTGCGGACAGCCTTTGAACCCTGTGCTAACTTTCTTCGACATAACCGGTTACAAAAATAAGAATGCAGCTCGACCCGGAATGTAGAGCCCCATGCAAATGAAAGTGATCGATCCCACCTTTGAACTGGCGCTGGTGTCGCCGTTTCTCCTGCAGACCCTGGCCGAAGTCGCCGAGCAAAAAGGCATCCACCCCGAAAGCCTGTGCCGAGGCTTGGGGTTTACCTTTGAGGACCTGCAGGACCCGGCGCAGCGCATTTCCTATCGCCAGGCCGTGGCCATGATTCAGCGCGCGCTCAGGGCCTTGCCCAATCAGGGGCTGGGCCTGTGGGTCGGCGCGCAGAATGTGCTCGGTACACTGGGGTTGTTGGGGCATGTGTTGTCGCTGTGCAAGACCCTGCGCGATGCCTTCGAGCTGGGCATCCGTCATCAACACACCTCTGGCGGCATTGTCGTGTCGAGTGTGGAGGAGGCGGGGGATCGGGTGTTTATCGACGTTGAATGCCGCTTGCCGTTCGCCGACGTGCAGTTGTTCGCGGTCGAGGAGTTTTTCGCCAGCCTGCTGGTGTACGGCCGGGCGCTGGTCGGGGCGGATTTCAAGCCGATGGCCGTGGAGTTCATGCATGCCGCGCCGGACTATCTCGGCGAATATTCGCGCCTGCTGGGGCCGGACGTGCGTTTCGGTTGCCTGCAAAACCGCATGGTGATCGAGGCACACTGGCTGGGCGTTCACTTGCCCAATCACCATTCCCTGGCCCTGCGTCAGGCCGTGAAGTTACTCGAGCTGGAAGCCGCGCAGGTGCACCAGAAAATGGATCTGATCCAGGCCGTGGAACGGGCGATTGCCCGGGACCTGACCGAGGGCAGCCACATCGAGAAAATCGCCGGCGACCTGAACATGAGCAGCCGTACCTTGCGCCGCCGCCTCACGGAACACGCGCTGACCTTCGAAGCGCTGCTGGAGCAAGTGCGCCAGGCCCGCACCATGAGCCTGCTGGCCAACCCGGACATGTTCATCGAACGCATCACCGAGGAAGTCGGCTACAGCGACGTGCGCAGCTTCCGCCGGGCGTTCAAGCGCTGGACCGGCATGAGCCCGAGTGCGTTCCGCAACGAAAGCCCCAGCACGGTCTGATCTTTTTGCGGTGAGCAGGCTGCCCCCTTGCCACGGGTTCCTGGCCTCTGACGACACACAAACCCTCGTACTCCGGTTAAACTCCATGCTCTTTTTCAAGGAGTTCATATGAGCCATTACCAGCCGGGCATTCTCGCCACCCCCGTTCCGCCTCAAGCCCGCCATATGTTCTTTGCCCTCGAATCCGCCGAAGCATTGCCGGCTGCACTCGACAACTTGATGCAACTGGTGGACGGGAAATCGGCGGTCGTCGGCTTCGGCGAATCCCTGGTCAAGGCACTGGATGGGCAGATCGAAGGCCTGCGCACTTTTCCGGCACTGGCTGGGGTCGGCGTCGACAATCCGTCGACCCAGCACGCGCTCTGGTGCTGGCTGCACGGTGAAGACCGTGGCGAACTGCTCAACCGCAGCAACGCCATCGCAGCGGCACTGGCCCCGGCGTTGCGAATGGTGCAGATGAACGAAACCTTCCGCCATATGACCGGGCATGACCTGACCGGCTTCGAAGATGGTACCGAGAATCCCCACGACGCAGCCGCCGTGGCCGCCGCCCTGGTGGCTGAGGGCGCGGACGGTACGGTGGGTGGCAGCTTCGCCGCGATCCAGCAGTGGCAGCATGACCTGAAAGGTTTCCATGGGCTGTCGGCGGATGAAAAAGACAACATCATGGGCCGCCGCTTGAGCGATAACGAAGAGATCGACGACGCGCCGGTTTCCGCCCACGTCAAACGCACCGCCCAGGAAAGCTTCGCGCCCGAGGCCTTCGTGGTGCGCCGTTCGATGCCGTGGATCGAAGGCGACCGCGCCGGGCTGATGTTCCTGGCCTTCGGCTTTTCCCTCGATGCCTTCGAAGCCCAACTGCGCCGCATGAGTGGCCTGGAAGACGGCATCACCGACGGTCTGTACCGCATCAGCCGTCCGGTCACCGGTGGCTACTACTGGTGCCCGCCGCTCAAGGACGGTCGACTGGACCTGCGCGCATTGCGCGTCGGCTGAGCAGCAAGGAGAGCCAATGAACGTGGTGCGCTGGGGCATGATCGGTTGTGGCAGTGTCGCTGAACGCAAAAGCGCGCCGGCCTTCTACAAGGCGCCCGGATCGGCGTTGGTGGCGGTGATGGGCCGGCGCCTGGAAGCCGTCACCGACTACGCCGAGCGCCACGGCATCGCACGGGTCTACACCGATGCGCAGGCGCTGATCAACGATCCCGAGGTCGACGCCGTATACATCGCCACACCGCCCGACAGCCATCATGCCTATGCCTTGCAGGTGGCCGCCGCCGGCAAGCATTGCTGCGTCGAGAAACCGATGGCGCTCAACGCCGGGCAAAGTCGCGAGATGCAGCAGGTGTTTGCCGATGCCGGGTTGCATCTGTTCGTGTCCTATTACCGGCGTTCGTTGCCACGCTTTCGGCAAGTGCGGCAATGGCTGGGGGAGGGGCGGATCGGCGAGGTCCGACACCTGACCTGGACCCTCACCAAAGCCCCGTCGTCAGCGGACCGGAACGGCACCGATAACTGGCGCACCGACCCGGCGATTGCCGGTGGAGGTTACTTCGCCGATCTGGCCAGCCATGGCCTGGACCTGTTTCAGTACCTGTTCGGCGATATCGTCGAAGTCGCCGGGTTCACCGCACGGCAGGCCGGATTGTACGCGGCCGAAGATGCCGTCAGCGCCACTTGGCGGTTTGCCAGCGGGGCACTGGGCATGGGCTGCTGGAACTTCGTTGCAGACCGTCGCGAAGACCGGGTCGAAGTGATTGGCAGTCAAGGCCGGATCAGCTTTTCAGTGTTCGATGAGCATCCGGTCGAGTTGCACGCCGATGAACGCCTCAGCCTGACTATCGAGCATCACGCGCACATTCAGTGGCACCACGTGTTGGGCATGAATGCGCATATTCGTGGTGAGGCGCAGCATCCGGCGGTGGCTGCAGAGGCGCTGAAGACCGATTGGGTGATGGACCAGATCCTCAAGCGCCACTGATCCCTCAGGTCACACACAATCCCCCTGTGGGAGCGGGCTTGCTCGCGAAGAGGGAGTGTCAGTCGACGCCAATGTTGTTTGACACACCGCCTTCGCGAGCAAGCCCGCTCCCACATTTGTTCTTGCGTCCGCATCTAACCTTATGCGCATTCGGTATTTCTCAAGCCTGTCATAACCTCTCTAAGATCACGTCATAACTCGTTATAACAAGTGATCTGCCATGACCGATAACGTTCTATCCCTGAGCAGCGTCCCGTTGCACACCCAGCTGCGAGATGTGCTGCGTGCCCGTATCCTCGACGGCGAATACCCGCAAGACAGCCAGATGCCTTCCGAAAGCGAGCTTGGCGCGTTGTTCAAGGTCAGCCGCATCACCGTGCGCCAGGCCTTGGGCGACCTTCAAAAAGAAGGGCTGATCTTCAAGATCCACGGCAAGGGCACCTTCGTCGCCAAGCCCAAAACCTTCCAGAACGTCAGCACCCTGCAAGGCCTGGCCGAGTCCATGACCGGTCGCGGCTATGAGGTGATCAACCGCCTGCGCAGCTACAAGTTCATTGCCGCCGACAAGCTCGTCGCCGAGCGTTTGCAGGTCGCCGAAGGCGAGATCGTGGCGCAGATCAAACGGGTGCGCCTGATCAATCGCGAGCCGATTTCCCTGGAAATCACTTACCTGCCCAAGGCCGTTGGAGAGCGCCTGGAAAAAGCCGACCTGGTCACCCGCGACATTTTCCAGATCCTGGAGAACGACTGCGGCCTGACCCTGGGGCACGCCGACCTGGCCATCGATGCGGTACTGGCCGACAGCGACCTGACTCGGGCGCTGAACGTCGAACCCGGCTCGCCGATCATGCGCATCGAACGCCTGACCCACGATATCGAGGGTCGGCCGCTGGACTTCGAACACCTTTACTACCGTGGCGATGCCTTCCAGTACCGCCTGCGGATCGACCGGCAAAAAGGGGAGCAGGCATGACGCGCAGCACGTTGGAGCAGGAATACGACATCGTTGTCATTGGCGGCGGCACGGCCGGTCCCATGGCGGCGATCAAGGCCAAGGAACGCAACCGCGATCTGCGGGTGTTGTTGATCGACAAGGCCAACGTCAAGCGCAGCGGCGCGATCAGCATGGGCATGGACGGCCTGAACAACGCGATCATTCCCGGCCACTCGACCCCGGAGCAATACACCAAGGAAATCACCATCGCCAACGACGGTATCGTCAACCAGGCGGCGGTGTACGCCTATGCCACCCACAGCTTCGAGACTATCGAGCAACTGGACCGCTGGGGCGTGAAGTTCGAGAAGGACGAAACCGGCGACTACGCGGTGAAAAAGGTCCACCACATGGGCGCTTATGTGTTGCCGATGCCGGAAGGGCATGACATCAAGAAAGTCTTGTACCGGCAGCTCAAGCGCGCGCGGGTGAGCATCACCAATCGCCTGGTGTGCACCCGACTGCTGACCGATGAAGAGGGCACAGTCAACGGCGTGATGGGCTTCGACTGCCGCACGGCGGACTTCCATGTGATCAAGGCCAAGGCGGTGATCCTCGCCTGCGGTGCCGCCGGACGCCTGGGATTGCCGTCTTCGGGCTACCTGATGGGCACCTACGAAAACCCGACCAATGCCGGCGACGGCTACTCGATGGCCTATCACGCCGGGGCCGAGCTGGCGAACCTGGAGTGCTTCCAGATCAACCCGCTGATCAAGGATTACAACGGCCCGGCCTGCGCTTACGTCACCGGCCCGCTGGGCGGCTACACCGCCAACAACAAGGGTGAACGCTTCATCGAATGCGACTACTGGAGCGGGCAGATGATGTGGGAGTTCCACCAGGAGCTGGAAAGCGGCAATGGCCCGGTGTTCCTCAAGCTCGATCACCTGGCCGAGGAAACCATCCAGAACATCGAAGAGATCCTGCACAGCAACGAGCGTCCGAGTCGCGGCCAGTTCCACGCCAATCGCGGCACCGACTACCGCACGCAGATGGTCGAAATGCACATCTCCGAGATCGGCTTTTGCAGCGGGCATTCGGCCTCGGGTGTGTGGGTCAACGAGAAGGCCGAAACTTCGGTCAAGGGCTTGTACTCGGCCGGTGACATGGCCGCGGTGCCGCACAACTACATGCTCGGTGCGTTCACCTACGGCTGGTTCGCTGGCAACAACGCAGCGGATTTTGTCGCCGGGCGCGAGTTTTCAGCGCTGGATGCCCGGCAGATCGAAACCGAAAAACAACGGGTCTACGCACCGCTGGATCGTTTACACGGCCTGCCACCGGCCCAGGTCGAATACAAGCTGCGACGCTTCGTCAATGACTACCTGCAACCGCCGAAAGTGACCAAGAAGATGCAGATCGGTCTGCAACGCTTCAGCGACATCCAGCGTGATCTCGACCAGATCAAGGCCCACAACGCCCACGAGCTGATGCGCGCCATGGAAGTCAGCATGATCCGCGACTGCGCCGAAATGGCTGCCCGGGCTTCATTGTTCCGCGCCGAAAGTCGCTGGGGGCTTTACCACCACCGCGTCGATCACCCGCAACGCAACGACCGCGACTGGTTCTGCCATTGCCACCTGAAGAAAGACGAAAACGGTTTGATGAGCAGTTTCAAGAAAGCCGTCGAGCCTTACATCATCGCGCTGGATGCCGACGAGATGCAGGCCTACGACCGGCTGCGGGTCGGCGCGGATGCCGCCTGAGCATCACCCAAGAGAGAGACCGTGAAATGGCCTATCAAGCCCAGGAAATCTTCTTTCGTTCCAACGCCCCCGTCACCGTCGACGAGGACAAATGCATCGCCCACAAAGGCTGCACTGTGTGCGTCGACGTTTGCCCGATGGACCTGCTGGCGATCAACCCGGCCACGCAAAAGGCCTACATGGCGTTCGATGAATGCTGGTACTGCATGCCCTGTGAAAAGGATTGCCCGACCGGGGCCGTGAAAGTGGAGATCCCTTATTTATTGCGCTGATTGAAAGGACGCCATCGCTGGCAAGCCAGCTCCCACAGGGATTTGTGGTGAACCTTGATTTTGCAGACACCAGAGAAACCTGTGGGAGCTGGCTTGCCAGCGATGAGGCCAGCCCTGACAACCCAAAACGCCATCCGGCAACCACCGGACGCCTGATCCAGAACACCCCTCGTTTCCCACCACGCCCTGATCGTGGCGGAGACGAACATCCTATAAATGATTCGAGGGGAAACACTCATGATGTTGCGTGCAGCATTGGCCGGTCTGGTACTGGCTTCATTCACCTTGTCGGCCTCGGCCGAAACCATCCGCATTGCCATCGGCACCCAGGACACCACCATCAACTGCGCCGCCGGCGGATTGTTGATTCGCGAACTCGGGCTGCTGGACAAATACCTGCCCCACGATGGCCCCTACAAGGACGCCACCTACGACGTACAGTGGAAAAACTTCACCAGCGGCGCTCCCCTGACCAACGAAATGGTGGCCGGCAAACTCGACTTCGGCGCCATGGCCGATTTCCCCGGCGCGTTCAACGGCGTGGCGTTCGAAACGGCAGGCAAGCATAGCCTGTTCATCAGCGTGCTATCGGGCAGCACCAAGGGCAGCGGCAACGGCATCGTGGTGCCAAGCGCATCGGGCGTGCAGTCGCTGGCAGAGCTCAAAGGCAAGACCATCTCCGTACCGTTCGCTTCCACCGCCCATGGCCTGTTGCTGCGCGCCGTCGCGGCCCAGGGCTGGGACCCGCTCAAGGACGTGAACATCATCGCCCAGCCGCCGGAAGTCGCCGGTTCCGCGTTGCAGGCCGGCAAGATCGATGCTCACGCCGACTTCGTGCCCTTCGCCGAGCTGTTCCCCAGCCGGGGTTTCGCCCGCAAGATCTATGACGGCTCCCAGGCCGATGCGCCGACCTTCCACGGTGCGCTGGTCGATCAGGCCTATGCGAAAAAATATCCGGAAATCGTCGTCGCTTACCTGCGGGCGAGTATCGAAGCGAACCAGCTGCTGGCGGCTGAGCCGGAGAAATACAGCGAGCTGATCGCCAAGGTCACCGGGGTCGACGCCGAGGTCAATTACCTGTTCCATGGCCCCCTCGGTGTGCAGACCCGCGACCTGAGCTGGAAGCCGGAATATCGCCAGGCGGTCGGCACCGCCATCGATACCCTCAAGTTGTTGAAGAAGGCCGATCGCGGTCTGGATCTCAACACCTTTATCGACGACCAATACATCCGCGCCGCGTTCAAGGCCTCGAACCTGGACTACAGCGCGCAACTTGCGAATTACCAGCAGACGCCGCTCAAGGCCGTCGATGCGGCAAGCGGCAAAGCCATCACGGACTTCAGCCACGTGGCGCAAATCTGGGTGCGTGGCGAGCCGAAGGTTCGTCAATACGCCTCGGCGCAAGCAGCGTTTGCCGCGCTGGCAGCCCTGAAGCAGGAAGGCAAGAGCATCCGCGCGGTGTACACCCAGGCCAGCGACAGCGGGATCAAGTTGCTGGCGGATCAGGCGTGGTTTGCCACTGATGCCAAGGGGCAATTCAATGCGTTCTTGCTCAAAGGCCAGGCCCAACAGTTCGCCACGGCGCAGGGCGGCAAAGTGTTCGACTTCGCCGATGCCACCACACAGGCCGTGGCCGCCCGCTAACAGTCATAACACCGCAATCCCCTGTGGGAGCGGGCTTGCCCGCGATGAGGCCAGACCAGTCGACATCGATGTCGTTTGACCCACCGCAATCGCGGGCAAGCCCGCTCCCACAGGGATCTCGGTTGAGAGGAAGAATTGTGTACCGATCATATTTACGCTGGATTCCCAGAGCCGCGTCACTGCTACTCTGCCTCGTATTCTGGCAACTCGCCGCCAGCCACCACTGGAACCTCGGCCTGGTGACCTTCGCCAATGTCCCTACACCCGTGGCGGTCATTGAAGCCGCCGTCGGCCTCGGCGACTCGGGCAAGCTCGCGCAGCACCTGGGCAGCAGCCTCGGCCGGGTATTCGCCGGTTACCTCGCGGCACTGATCATCGGCGTGGCCCTGGGCCTGGCCGTCGGCCGCTCGAAATGGGCCGAAGACCTCCTGCTGCCGCCCCTGGAAGTACTGCGCCCGATCCCGGCAGTGGCGTGGATTCCCCTGGCGATCCTGATGTTTCCCTCGTCGGAACTGTCGATGGTGTTCATCACCTTCACCGGTGCACTGTTCCCGATCCTGCTCAACACCGTGCACGGCGTCGAAGGCGTCGACCCACGGCTGATCGCCTCGGCGAAAAGCCTCGGGGCAGGGCGCCGGGCAATCCTGCTGGAGGTCGTTCTTCCGGGCGCGGCGCCGAGCATCATCACCGGCCTGGCCATCGGCATGGGCACCTCGTGGTTCTGCCTGGTGACGGCGGAAATGATCTCCGGCCAATTCGGCATCGGCTATTACACCTGGGAGTCCTACACAATCCAGAACTACGCCGACATCGTGGTCGGCATGTTGCTGATCGGCGTGCTCGGGATGGGCAGCAGCCTGTTGATCAAACGCCTGGGCGGACTCTTCACGCCTTGGCATCGACCGCGAGGAAAAGCCTGATGAGCGTTTTTCAACACCTGGAAGGGCGTATCGATATACGCGGGCTGTCGATCAGCCTGGGCGAAGGCCACATGGCTTTCGAAGCGGTGCAGGGCCTTGATTGCCAGATTGAACCGGGCCAGTTCGTGTGCATTCTCGGGCCGTCCGGTTGCGGCAAGTCCACCTTGCTCGGCGCGTTGGCCGGCCACCTGCAACCGCGCACCGGCACGCTCAATGTCGATGGCGCCGCAGTGTCGGGCCCATCGCCACAACGGGGCATGGTGTTCCAACAGCACACGCTGTTTCCGTGGCGCACGGTGCGCGACAACGTGGCGTTCGGCTTGAAAATGCAAGGCATCGGCAAGGCCGAACGGCACAAGGCGGCGGATGAAATCCTCGCCCTGGTGGGCCTCGAAGGCTTTGCCGGGCGCTGGCCCGATCAGCTCTCCGGCGGCATGCAGCAACGGGTGGAAATTGCCCGGGTGCTGGTCAACCGTCCGCGCCTGCTGCTGATGGACGAGCCCTTCGGTGCCCTCGATGCCCTGACCCGACTGAACATGCAGGAACTGCTGCTGGACATCTGGACGCGCATCCGCACCACCGTGGTGTTTGTCACCCATGACATCGACGAAGCGCTGTTCCTCGCCGATCGCTTGTTGGTCATGAGCCCGCGCCCCGGGCGAATCATCGAAGACCTGCGCCTGGACTTCCCCCGGCCGCGCAGCACGGAGCTGGTGACCAGTGCTGAATTCTCGCACCTCAAGCGCCATTGCCTCGAACTCCTGCGCCACGAAGACGGCCGGCAACTGCCGCGCCTGAACCCGCTCGGACTTCCCCCTGAAAACAAACTGCCGCGATATGCCCTATGACCTCACTATTCGATGTAACCGATAACGACGACATTCTTGCCCTGCAATCGCGGCTGACCGATGACGATCCCGGCGTGCGCCGGATCGCGCTGATCGAACTGGCCGATCTCGAGGAGCCGGATGGCCTGCAGTGGTTGATCGATCGACTGGCCGAAGACCCGATGGCAGAGGTGCGCGCCGAAGCCGCCCGGTTGCTGGAAGCCTGGGAGGACGCGCCCGTGGTCGAAGCGTTGTGCCAGGCCCTGACGGATCCATCCCCGGCGGTGCAGGCGGCCGCTGCGCAAAGCCTCAGCCTGCTCAAGAGCGAAGCGGCGGGCCGGGTCATTCTGCCGTGGACCGGGCACGCCGACAGTGGCGTACGCATTGCCGCGTTCCGAGCGTTGCGCGAGTTACGTTGCCCCGATGCCGCCGACGCGGCTGCCCGGGCACTGGACGATGGAAGCGCCAGCGTGCGTCGCGAGGCGGTGGGCGTGCTCGGCTGGCTCAAGCAACTCGATGCCTTGCCGGCACTGGCGCGGTTGGCCAGCGCGGACCCGGACACCGACGTGCGGCGTGCCGCCACCGGGGCGCTGGGCCTGGCGTCTGACGCACAGGTGCTGCCGGCCCTGCGCCAGGCGTTGCGGGACGATGCCTGGCAAGTCCGCGAAGAAGCCGCCACCACCCTGGGCAAGGTCGGCCACCCCGACGCCGGTCCGGCCCTGATCGACGCCTTGGGCGACGATTACTGGCAGGTACGTCTGCGCGCCACCCGCAGCCTCGGCCGCTTGCGTTTTGTGCCTGCGCTCGATGCGCTGATCGACACCCTCGGCCACCGCATCAGCAACCTGCGCAAGGAAGCCGCTTTGGCCTTGGGCGAATTGAACGACCCACGGGCCATCGCGGCATTACAGGACGCACAAGACGACGGCGACCCTGAAGTGCGCAAGGCCGTGCGCATTGCCTTGAGTCAACTGCAATGAATCCGCTGGCGATTGGCAATTGCCGCAGCAAACAGCAGTTGCGACTGAACTGGCCCGATGGCCGCGAACAGGTATTGGACCACGCCGAACTGCGTCGCCAGTGCCCGTGTTCGCAGTGCCGGGCCTTCCGTTTGCGCGGGTTGACCCCGATGGTTGATGCACGGGTTCGGGTAATCGGACTGAACCCGCAGGGCTATGGCCTGCAACTGGTCTTCAGCGATGGCCATGAACGGGGGATTTATCCGTGGGCGTATCTGGCGCAACTGACCCCTTGAGCCACTGAAATCCAGTGTGGGAGCGGGCTTGCTCGCGAAAGCGGTGTGTCTGTCGGTACTTCATTGGGTGATCCACCGCCTTCGCGAGCAAGCCCGCTCCCACAGGTTATCGATCAGATGATTGACGGTCCTTGCCAGGAAAAAACAGAAAGAGTACAAATGTACTCCATGACGACTCTGACTCCCCGCCGTACCGCCATCCTGACCTTTATCCGCGATCGCATCGCCGAGCACGGTCAGCCCCCGAGCCTCGCTGAAATCAGCGAGGCGTTTGGCTTCGCCTCCCGCAGCGTGGCGCGCAAGCATGTGCTGGCGCTGACCGAAGCCGGGTTTATCGAGGTCAACCCGCATCAGGCCCGGGGCATTCGCCTGCTCGGGCAGCCGCCGCGCCCCGAGTTGCTGGACATCCCGGTGCTTGGCCGGGTGGCGGCCGGTGCGCCGATCGGTGCCGATGCCGAGGTGCACAGCCGCTTGCTGCTCGATCCGTCGATCTTCTCGCGGGTGCCGGACTACATGTTACGGGTCCGGGGCGATTCGATGATCGAGGACGGCATTCTCGACGGCGATCTGGTGGGCGTGCACCGCAACCCCGAGGCGCTCAACGGCCAGATCGTCGTGGCACGGCTCGACGGCGAAGTCACCATCAAGCGCTTCGAGCGGGTTGGCGATATTGTTCGCCTGCTGCCGCGCAACCCGGCCTACCGGCCGATCATTGTCGAAGCCGACCGGGACCTGGCCATCGAAGGCGTGTTCTGTGGCCTGGTGAGGCAAGGCTGATGGGTGCCGTCGTTGCGCTGGATACGCTGTTCAATGGAGGCCAGGTCTGGAAGGGCCGGCCTGCGCCACCGGCCGCCAGCCCGCAACCCACCGGGCATGCTGCACTGGACGCGGCATTGCCCAGCGGCGGCTGGCCTGAGGCGGCGCTGACGGAAATCCTGCTGGCCGGGCAGGGCGTGGGCGAGTTGCAACTGGTGTGGCCGACGCTGGCACGGCTGTCGGCGGCGGGCGAACGCATCGTGCTGGTGGCGCCGCCTTATGTGCCGTATCCCCAGGCGTGGCAGGGCGCCGGGGTCGATCTGCGTCAGCTGTCGATCATCCGGGCCAGCGAGCGCGATGCGCTGTGGGCCGCGGAGCAATGCCTGCGTTCGGGCAGCTGCGGCGCGGTGCTGTGCTGGCCGCACAAGGCCGATGACCGCGCCTTGCGCCGCTTGCAGGTGGCGGCGGAAACCGGCGAGACCCTGGCCTTCGCCTATCGCCCTCTCGGTGAAGCGATCAACCCTTCGCCGGCGGCCTTGCGCATTGCCATCGATGCCCGGCCGGCACAACTGCGTGTGCTCAAGTGCCGTGGCGGCCTGGTCCGTTCGGCACCGATTGCCTTCGCCGTGGGGCATTGAGGTTGCCATGCGCTGGGTCTGTATTCTTTTCCCGCAATTGGCGCTGGACGCGGTACTGCGTCAGCGCGCCGATCCCGATGAACCCCTGGCGTTGCTGACTGGCCCGGCCCAGCGCCGGGTGCTGCAGGCTGTCAACGGCGCGGCGCGGGCGCTGGGTTTGCGTCCCGGTCAGTCCATGAGCGCGGCACAGGCCTTGAGCAAAGGTTTTGTCACGGCCGAATACGACGCCGCTGAAATCGAACACTGGCAGCAGTTTCTCGCCGCCTGGGCCTATCGTTTCAGTTCCCAGGTCAGCGTGCATTACCCCCGGGCCGTGGTGTTCGAGATCGAATCCAGCCTCGGCCTGTTCGGCGCCTGGCCGCAATTCGAAGCGCTTTTGCGCCGTGAGCTCGGCGAACTGGGGTTTCGGCACCGCATCGTGGCCGCGCCCAATCCGGTGGCGGCGCGGGTACTGGCCAACGCCTATGACGGCTTGGTGGTGCCGGACGATCAAGCCTTGCAGCATCACCTGGGGCAAATGCCCGTTGACCGGATCGGCTTGGAAGCACCGGTCGCCACGGCCTTGTCGCGCATGGGCCTGCGCACCTTGAGCCAGGTGCAGGCGCTGCCCCGGCATAGCCTGGCCCGGCGTTTCGAGGCCCAGGTGCTCAAGCATCTGGATGCCTTGTCAGGTGTGCGACGGCTGGCGCTGGCGTTCTACCTGCCGCCGGACCGCTTCGATGTGCGCATCGAGCTCAATTTCGATGTGCAGTCCCATCAAGCCTTGCTGTTTCCGTTGCGCCGGTTGACGGGCGATCTGTCGGCGTTCCTGTGCGGTCGCGACAGCGGCGTACAGCGTTTCGACCTGCATCTGGAGCACGCCGGGTTGCCGGATACGCTGATCAAGGTCGGCCTGCTCAGTGCCGAGCGCGATCCGGCGATGCTCTTCGAGCTGGCCCGAGGGCGGCTGGAGCAGGTCCAGGTCGAGGCGCCGGTGCGCGGCTTTCGCTTGCGCGCCGAGGATTTGCCGACCTTCGTGCCCCAGTATCAGGCACTGTTCGACGATCGCCCGCAGCAGTCCTTGCCCTGGGAGCAATTGCGCGAACGCCTGCGTGCACGGCTGGGGGATGACGCGGTGCATGGCTTGCGCTTCCAGGCCGATCACCGCCCCGAGTGTGCGTGGCAGGCCCGTGCCGACAGTCAGCCCTGCGCGGTGCCGGCCGCGGTGAAACGGCCGGGCTGGCTGCTGACTG
Source organism: Pseudomonas sp. GW821-FHT02A08 (assembly GCF_059422045.1). NCBI lineage: Bacteria > Pseudomonadati > Pseudomonadota > Gammaproteobacteria > Pseudomonadales > Pseudomonadaceae > Pseudomonas > Pseudomonas sp. GW821-FHT02A08. The sequence continues at coordinate 117,999 of NZ_JBWKWD010000003.1, read as the reverse complement.
AACCGCTGGCCGTGCATCAGGGCTCGGCGCGCATCCTCATGGGGCCGGAGCGTATCGAGTCCGGCTGGTGGGACGGCGACGACGTACGCCGTGACTATTACCTGATCGAAACCCGTGCCGGCCAACAGGGCTGGGCCTACCGGGCGGTCGGTGAGGACGGCCCGCTGTGGTTGCAGGGCTGGTTCGCATGAGCAGCGACTATGCCGAACTGCACTGCCTGTCGAACTTCAGCTTCCAGCGCGGTGCCTCCAGTGCCCTCGAGCTGTTCAAGCGCGCGAAAAAACAGGGTTACCAAGCTCTGGCGATCACCGACGAATGCACCCTGGCGGGCATCGTTCGTGCCTGGCAAGCGGCAAAGTCCGTGGAGTTGCCGCTGATCATCGGCAGTGAAATGCGCATCGAGAACGGTCCGAAACTGGTGCTGCTGGTGGAGAGCCTCGAGGGCTATCAGGCGCTGTGCCGATTGATCACCCGTGCCCGGCGCCGCACGCAAAAAGGCCAGTATCAGGTGCTGCGTGAAGACTTCAGCGAACCTTTGTCGGGATTGCTGGCGTTGTGGGTACCGGACGCTGTCGATGCCTTTGAACAGGGCCGGTGGCTCAAGCAGGTCTTCGCCGAGCGCCTGTGGCTGGCGGTGCAGTTGCATCGCGGTCAGGACGATGCCCAGCGTCTGGATGATCTGCTGAGCCTGGCCAGGGCGTTGCGTATTGCGGCCGTGGCCAGTGGCGATGTGCACATGCACGCTCGCGGCCGGCGCGCCTTGCAGGACACCATGACCGCGATTCGTCATCACCTGCCGGTGGCCGATGCCGGGTTGCGCCTGCATCCCAACGGCGAGCGCCATCTGCGCAGCCTCGACGTGCTGCAGGCGCTTTATCCGCCCGACTTGCTGACCGAAACGCTGAACATCGCCCGGCGTTGCACCTTTGATCTTGGTCAGTTGCGTTACCAATACCCCCGCGAACTGGTGCCGCAAGGGCACTCGGCCACCTCGTGGCTGCGTCATTTGACCGAGGAAGGCATCGAGTGGCGCTGGCCAAAAGGGCCGAAAAGCGAAGTGCTGGTGCAGATCGACAAGGAGCTGCAACTGATCGCGGAACTGGGCTATGAAAGCTATTTCCTGACGGTCCACGACATCGTCCGCTTTGCCCGCCAGCAACAGATTCTTTGTCAGGGTCGTGGTTCTGCCGCTAACTCGGCCGTGTGTTTTGCCCTGGGGATCACCGAAATCGATCCGGATCGCACCACGTTGCTGTTCGAGCGCTTCCTGTCCAAAGAACGTAACGAGCCGCCGGACATCGACGTCGATTTCGAACATGAACGCCGCGAAGAAGTCTTGCAGTACGTGTTCCGGCGTTATGGCCGGGCTCGCGCCGCGCTGACGGCGGTGGTCAGCACTTACCACGCCGCCGGTGCGGTACGGGATGTGGCCAAGGCATTGGGCTTGCCGCCGGACCAGATCAACGCCCTGGCCGATTGCTGCGGTCACTGGAGCGATGAAACGCCCCCCGTTGAACGCCTGCGTGAAGGTGGTTTTGACCCAGAGAGCCCGGTGCTGCACAGGGTGCTGAGCCTGACGGGGCAGTTGATCGGCTTCCCCCGGCATTTGTCCCAGCACCCCGGCGGTTTCGTGATTTCCGAGCAGCCGCTGGACAGTCTGGTGCCGGTGGAAAATGCCGCCATGGCCGAGCGCACCATCATCCAGTGGGACAAGGATGACCTCGACGCAGTGGGCCTGCTCAAGGTCGATATCCTGGCGCTGGGCATGCTCAGCGCGATTCGCCGATGTTTCGATCTTCTGCGCCGGTACCGGGGTCTGAATCTGAGCCTGGCGACCATCCCCTCCGAGGATGCGGCCACCTACGAGATGATCGGCCGGGCCGACACCATCGGCGTGTTCCAGATCGAGTCCCGGGCGCAGATGTCGATGTTGCCGAGGCTCAGGCCCAAGACCTTTTACGATCTGGTGATCGAGGTCGCCATCGTTCGGCCGGGGCCGATCCAGGGCGGCATGGTGCACCCGTACCTGCGGCGACGGAACAAGGAAGAGCCGGAGGCGTATCCGTCACCGGAACTGGAAGTAGTGCTCAAGCGCACCCTCGGCGTGCCGCTGTTTCAGGAACAGGTGATGCAGATCGCCATCGTCGCCGCCGACTACAGCCCCGGCGAGGCCGACCAGCTACGCCGCTCCATGGCCGCGTGGAAACGCCACGGCGGGCTAGAACCGCACAAGGAACGGCTGGCCGCCGGCATGAAAAAAAACGGCTACACCGCCGAATTCGCCGCGCAGATCTTCGAGCAGATCAAGGGCTTTGGCAGCTACGGTTTTCCCGAGTCCCACGCGGCCAGTTTTGCCTTGCTGACCTACGCCAGTTGCTGGTTGAAATGCCACGAGCCGGCGGCCTTCGCCTGTGCGCTGATCAACAGTTGGCCGATGGGGTTCTACAGCCCGGACCAGATTCTGCAGGACGTTCGGCGTCATCATTTGCAGGTTCGCCCGGTGGATGTGCGCGCCAGTGCCTGGGATTGCAGCCTGGAGCCGATCGCCGGTGCGCAACCGGCGATTCGCATGGGGCTACGCATGATCAAGGGCTTTCGCCAGGACGATGCCCGACGCATCGAAGCGGCACGCTCCAAAGGCGCGTTTGCCGACATCGCCGACCTGGGCGAACGGGCGCGACTCGATGCCCGCGCCCAGGAGCAGCTGGCCGATGCCGGTGCGTTACGTGGCCTGGCCGGCGACCGGCATCGGGCACGTTGGGAAGTGGCCGGGGTACAAAAGCAGTTGGGTCTGTTCGCCGGCGTGCCGAGCCAGGAGGAGGACGCGGTGTCGTTGCCAAAGCCCACCGTCGGCGAGGACCTGCAAGCCGATTACGCCAGCGTCGGCACCACCCTCGGGCCGCATCCGTTGGCCCTGTTGCGCGGTGAGTTGAAGGCCCGGCGCTGCCGCAGTTCGAAAGAGTTGCTGGACGTCGGGCACGGTCGGCCAGTCAGTGTTGCCGGGCTGGTCACCGGCCGACAACGCCCGGCAACCGCCAGCGGCGTGACCTTCGTCACCCTGGAAGACGAGTTCGGCAACGTCAACGTGGTGGTGTGGCGGGACCTGGCTGAGCGGCAGCGCCAGGTGCTGGTCGGCTCGCAGTTGCTCAAGGTCGATGGGCGTTGGGAGAAGGAGGGGGAGGTCCGGCATCTGATAGCCGGACGGTTGAGTGATCTGAGTTCGTTGCTGGATGGCATTACTGTGCGCAGTCGGGATTTTCACTAACGCTGCAACTCCTGTGGGAGCGAGCTTGCTCGCGATAGCGGTGTATCGGACACGTTAATATTGAATGTGCCGACGCCTTCGCGGGCAAGCCCGCTCCCACAGGGTTTGTGTTGATGCCTGTTATTTGGCCAGCGGCCAGAACCGCTCGCCGCCCCCCGGCGCATCCGTCCAGGCTTGCAACGAACGCGTCGGCAAGTCGAAGTAATCCCGCGTGCGCGCATAGCCATGCCCGCCCATGCGTCCGATCGCATCAAGCCCCAACTGATCGATGTACAGGGTTTTCGGATCGATCAATTCGTCACGCACATGCGCCATCAGCACTTCGCCAAAGATGATCTCCCGGGATTGGCCGATGGACAGCGCCATCATCCGCCGGCACTCCAGCGCCACCGGGGCTTCGCCGATGCGCGGGCATTTGACCGTGGTGCCGGGGATGGCGGTGAGGCCGGCGGCGGTCAGTTCATCGAAGCCGGGGGCGAAGGGCACGGCGCAGACGTTCATGGCTTCAACCAGGGCATCGCTGACGATGTTCACGGTGAATTCCTGGTTGAGCTGAATGTTGCGGGTGGTGTCCTTGGGGCTTTGGTCGCCGTAGTTTTCCACGCCCAGGGCGAGGATGGGCGGGTCGGCCGACAGTGCATTGAAAAAGCTGAACGGCGCGGCGTTGATCCGGCCTTCGCCATCGACGGTGGTGACCAGTGCAATAGGGCGGGGCACCACACTGCCGATCAGAATCTTGTATTTGTCCCGCGGGCTCAGTTGGCTGAAGTCGAAGCTTTGCATGGGCAGAAGTCTCTAAAGGAGAGGGTCAATGGCGCACAGTGGCGCTTGTGCGCTGTAGTCGTCGGCGAACGGGATGGCCGGTTGGAACAGACTTTTCCAGTCCGGTTGGCCAAAGGCACGGTCGCTGTGACTGCGCATCAGTTTTTCGAATTGGCGTTGGGCCTGGCGTTGCAGGGCGGGGTAGTCGATGCCCTCGACTTGTCCGTCCCGCATCACGCAACGGCCATCGATGTAACTGGCGATGCAATCGTCGCCGCGACCAGCCAGCACCAGATTCTTCAGCGGATCGAATAGCGGTCCCAGGTGCATACCGCGAAGGTTGAACACGGTGATGTCGGCCTTGCACCCCGGTGCCAGCCGGCCGAGATCATCCCGGCCCAGTGCCTTGGCACCACCGAGGGTCGCGGCGTTGTACAGGTCCAGGGTGCTGGTCAGGTCGTTGCTGCCTTCCATCAATCGAGCGATGTTCAAGCCCTGGCGCATGTTGTCCAGCAAGTCCGCCGGCCAGGTGTCGGTGCCCAGGGCGAAGTTGATGCCTTTGGCCCGATAGCGCCCAAACGAATTCAGCGCCTCGCCGTCCCGGGCAAACACCACCGGGCAATGCACCAGGCTTGCGCCACCATCCACCACCCGTTGCAGATCGTCATCGCCTCGGGTGTAGATGCCATGGGGCAGCAGGCTGTGCGGGGTCAAAAGCCCAAGTTGCTGCAACCAGCCCAGAGGCGAGATGCCGCGCAGTTGCTCGACCATCGCCACCTCGCCGAGGCCCTGGCAGCAGTGCAAACGCATCGGTGCGTTCAGTTCCCGGCTCAGCGCGGCGGTGCGTTGCAGCAGCGTCGGGGTACAAGTCTGGATGCGATCGGGCAGCAGCGCGCCGCGAATCAGGCCGTTATGCGCACCATCGAAATCCCGGAAAAACCGTTCGGCGGCATCGAGGCCGGCCATGCCCCGGGCTTCGTCCCAGTGGTGCGCCAGGGTTCCATCGGCCTGCCAGTAGCTCATGCCGCTCATGTAGCAGGGGCCGAGGTAAGTGCGCAGCCCCAGTTCGGCCGCCACGCCTGCCACTGCGGCAAATTCGTCGTAGGTCTCGGCCCACTCGCGGTAGTACATCGAGGTGATCGGCATGGCTGTGGTGATGCCGTTGCGGATCAACTGCGTGAAGGCGTAGCGGTATTTGAAGACGTCTTCTTCGGGGCTGTAGCTTTCCCGCGATCCACGCGCCAGATACTGCGCCGACCACATCCGGCCCATGTCGCGCTCGTCGCCGTTGTCCAGGGTCAGCACCGTGGAGTCGAGATCGCCGAGGGCATCCAGATCGATGAAACCGGGGCCGATCAGCGCGTTACCGTAATCGATCCACTGATCCACCGGCCCCGGATAACCGCGCCCGACAAACTCGATGCGCGAGCCTGAGAACACCACTTCGCCATCGCGCCACAACACATGTCGCGTGCCGTCGAAGCCAACCACGCAACTGGCGCGCAAGCCGATGCGCTTCACAGACGGCTTTCCAGCAAACGACCGCCCGCAGCAATCAATTGACCCGCGCGATAGACCTGACGCAGCGGCCGCGAAACCACCGCCTCACCCAGTGTTTGTACCGGCATCAGCAGGAAGTCCGCCGACTGGCCGATCTCCAGGCGATTGGCTTCGCAACCCAGCGCCTGGGCGCCGTTGACAGTCGCCGCTTCGAACGCCGCCGCGAGTTCTTCGTCCTTGTTCAAATCGAAACGGAACGCCAGCAACATAGCGCGTTCGAGCATGTCGCCGTTACCCATGGGCGACCAGGCATCACGAATGCCGTCGGAGCCCAGGCACACATTCACGCCGGTTTCACGCAGAGCCAGGAATGGCGGCACCGCACAATCGGCGGGGGCCGAACTCATCAGCGAAATTCCCAGCGTCGACAAGCGCTCGGCCACCGGCTGGACCTGGCTCCACGGCAACATCCCCAGGCAATAGGCGTGGCTGATCATCACCCGGCCCTGGCGGCTGAAACGCTCGGTGTAGTCGGCGATCAGGGCGATCTGCCACAGGCCCAGTTCACCCTTGTCGTGCAGGTGAATGTCGACGCCGCGGTCGAACTCGCTGGCCAGTTTGAAGACGAAATCCAGTTGCGCGACGGGATCGTTGTCGATGCCGCACGGATCCAGCCCGCCGACGTTTTCCACACCCAGTGCCATGGCTTCGCGCATCAGCTCGGCGGTGCCGGGGCGGCTGATCAAACCAGTCTGCGGGAACACCACCAGTTGCAGGTCGATCAGGTCGCGGTAGTTTTCACGCAGTTGTTGCATGGCCTCGACATGCCGCAGGCCGAATTCCGGGTCGATGTCGACATGGCAACGCATGGTCAGCGAGCCACGGGCGATGCAGTTTTCCAGCAGGGCACCGGCCCGTTGCGCGATGGGGGTGGTGACTTCGCGCAGGATGCGCCGCTCGTTGGCGATGTAGTCCTTGAGGGTCGGGCCGGCGCTGTTGGGGCGCCAGGGTTGGCCCCAGAGGGTTTTGTCCAGGTGCACATGGCTTTCCACCAGGGCGGGGGTGAGCAACTGGTTCTGGCCATCGATGTCGGTGGCGAGCAGTTCGGTGGTCGAGGCCGGGCGACGTTGGGTGAAGCAGCCGTTTTCGATCAGCAGGTCCTCGGCGGGGGCGCCGTAGGGGCGCACGTTGCGCAGCCAGCGGGGTTGGGTCATACAAACCTCATTCAGGTCTTTGAATTTTGTAGTGCCTGGGCCGGGCTCTTCGCGAGCAAGCCCGCTCCCACATTGTCCGTGTGAACATTGGAGATCCCTTGTGGGAGCGGGCTTGCTCGCGAAGGCCGCGACTCGGTTTCAAGTCAAACAATCAGCCCTTGAGCTTGGCCCAGATCCGGTCCTGCAGCTCCCGCGCCTTGTTGCTGCATTCCTTTTCCGGGCGCAGGCGCGAGGCGAATTCGTCGGGCATGTTGATGGCGTCCATCACCCGCCACTTGGCGTCGATCAGCTTGTCGCTCTGAATGCCGTTGTCGTAGGCGATGGCGTTGGACACGGCGGCGGCGTTTTCCGGTTTCATCATCCAGTCGATGAAGATCTTCGCGTTGCCGGGGTGCGGTGCGCTTTTCGGTACGGCGAAGTTGTCCTGGAACATCGCCAGGCCTTCCTTCGGATACACGTATTTGATGGTGCTCTTCTGCAAGGTGGCCCGCGCTGTAGAACCGTTCCAGTTCTGCATCATGATCACTTCACCGGAGGCCATGCGGTCGACGGTGTTGTCCGAGCTGTACATCTTCAGGAAGGGTTTCTGTTTTTGCAGCAGTTCGAGGATGCGCTTGGCGTCCTGCGGGTTTTCGCTGCATTCGTCGACATTCAGGTAATGACTGGCGGCGTTGATCACGCTGCTGGAGGTGTCGAGGGCGGCGAGTTGGCCTTGCAGTTCCTTGCGTGGCTCGAAGAACTCTTTCCATGAGTCGTCCAGTTTGCCGCCGGGCACCCGGGCACTGTCATAGGAGAACCCGGTGGTGCCCCACAGGTACGGTGCCGAGAACTTGCGGCCGGGGTCGAAGCTCGGGTCGCGGAACGCCGGTTTGACGTACTGGAAGTTGGGCAGGGTCGAGGCGTCGATTTCCAGCAGCAGGTCCTGGTTGATCAGGGTACGCATGATCGATTGCGACGGCACAATCACGTCATACGCGGCGCCGCCGGCCTGCAACTTGGCCAGCAGGGTTTCGTTGCTGTCGTACCCGTCCATGGTGACCTTGATCCCGGTCTCCTTTTCGAACTTGGCCAGCAGGTCGACCGGGTAGTAGTCGGTCCAGTTGTAGAAGAACAGTTCCTTGGGTTCGGCGGCCTGGGCACTGAACGCGGTGACGCAACTCAGGGCCAGACCGGCTACAGCGAAACACATGCTTTTTGTTTTCATGCTTTGCTCCAGGATCATTGGTTTTTGCCGCGCTGTCCCAGCCAGAAGGCCAGCACCACCAGCACGATGGAAATCACCAGCATCAGGGTCGAAATCGCGTTGATCTCCGGCGTCACGCCGGCCTTGATCGCCGAGAAGATGTACACCGGCAAGGTCGTCGAACCGGGACCTGCGACGAAGAAGGTCATGATGAAATCGTCGAGGCTGACCACGAACGCCAGCACCGAACCCGACAACACCGCCGGCCACAGCAGCGGCAAGGTCACCCGGCGAAACACCTGCCAGGGGTTGGCGTACAGGTCGTTCGCCGCCTCCAGCAGGCTCTTGTCCAGGTCGTTGAGCCGCGCGCGGATCGGCAGGTAAGCGAAGGGAATGCAGAAGCCGATGTGGGCGACGATCACCGTCAGCAGTCCGAGCTTGATCCCCAGCGCCATGAACAGCAGCAGGGTGGCCACGGCTGTGACGATCTCCGGCAGGATCAGCGGCAGGTTGATCCCGCCCTCGACCATTTTTTGCCCGTAGAACGGCCGGTAGGTCGCCAGCGCCGCGAGCAGTGCAATCGCCGTGGCGCAAACCGTGGCGATGCTGGCGACGATAATCGAGTTCAGCGCCGCGGTCTGGATCGACGGATTGGCCAGGATTCGCCCATACCAGTCGAACGAGAACTCAGTCCATACCGTCGCCGAGCGGTTGGCGTTGAAGCTGTAGGCGATCAGCACGAATATCGGCAGGTACAGATAGGCCAGCATCAACAGGCTGACTTCGCGGGTCAGGGGCAGTTTCTTCAGGTGCAGGGCAATCATGCTTGGGCTCCCCGACGCAGGGTTTTGGCGGCATTGCGGCTATAGAGGGCGTACAGCACCAGGGACAGCAACATGATCCCCAGCAACAGGAACGACAGCGAACTGCCCAGGGGCCAATTGCGCGCAGTGCCGAATTGCTGCTGGATCAGGTTGCCGATCATCAGTGTCTTGCCGCCGCCGAGGATCGCCGGGGTGATGAAGGCGCCCAGGCTTGGCACGAACACCAGCAAGGCACCTGCGATTACCCCCGGCATCGACAGCGGCAGGATGATCCGCCGCAACGCGTGCCAGCGGTTGGCGCCCAGGTCGTAGGCGGCTTCCACCAGGCGCCAGTCGAGTTTTTCCAGGGTCGAGTAGATCGGCAAAATCATGAACGGCAGGAAGCTGTAGACCAGGCCGACGCTGACCGCGAAGTCGTTGTAGAGCAGGGTGATGCCACCGGCCTGGGGGAACAGGGCGTTGAGGCTCTGGGCGACCCAGCCGTGCTCACGCAGGATGATCAGCCACGCGTAGTTGCGGATCAGCAGGTTGGTCCAGAACGGGATGGTGATCAGCAACACCATCAGGTTGCGCCGACGGGGTGTCAGGCTCGACATCCACAGCGCCACCGGGAAACCGAACAGGAAGCACAGGACCGTGGTGCCACCGGCCTGGAACACCGAACGCAGCAGCGCCTGGGCGTAGACCCAGTTCAGCTCCAGTTCGCCGTCGAAACCTTCCTGGAAAAACAGTTGTACGTAGCTTTGCAATTGCCAGTCGGCCTGCCAGTCGACGCCGCCATAGACGTTGCGCGGCAGCAGGCTGATGTAGCCCATGATGCCCAGCGGAATGGCGATCAGGGCCAGCAAGGTCAGAACCACCGGGCTGAGCAACAGCGCGCGGTTGAGGGCCGGGGAAGTGCTGCTGACGCTCATCTCAGGCCTCCATCAGCAGGCAGGCGTGGGGCGGCAGGTTGACCGCGACGCGATCACCCACCACCCGCCCGTGGTTCAGGCCTTCGTTGTTCTCGCGCAGCATGACCTTGATGTCGTTGTTCAGGCGGCATTGATAGAGCGTGGCGGTGCCGACATACAGCACTGCCTCGATCACGCCACGCAGGTGATGCGGCTGCGTCGGTTCGACCAGTTGCGAACGCTCGGGACGGAACGCCAGTTGCACTTTGCTGCCGTCGAAGCCCTGGGCCGGGCAGGGGATTTCCACTGGCATACCGGTGGGCACGAAGAGCTTTTCGTTTTGCTGGCCGCGCTTGAGGTGGCCGGGGAGGAAGTTGATGTCGCCGATGAATTGCGCGACGAATCGATGCTGCGGACGTTCGTAGATTTCATTGGGCGTGCCGATTTGCAGGATCTTGCCGGCGGACATCACGGCAATGCGATCGGACAGGGTCAGGGCTTCTTCCTGATCGTGGGTGACGAAAATGAAGGTGATCCCGGCTTCTTTCTGTACTCGCTTGAGTTCGACCTGCATTTCCTTGCGCAGCTTGAGGTCCAGGGCCGACAGCGGTTCGTCAAGCAACAGCACTTTCGGTTTTGGCGCCAGGGCCCGGGCCAGAGCCACCCGTTGTTGTTGACCGCCGGACAGTTCGGCCGGTTTGCGCTTGGCCAGGTGCTGCATTTGCACCAGCGCGAGCATCTCATCGACCCGCTGGGGGATCAGTTTGCGATCAAGGCCCTGCATCTCGAGGCCGAAGGCGATATTCTGCGCAACACTCATGTGCGGAAACAGCGCGTAACTCTGGAACACCGTGTTGACCCGGCGCTGGAACGGCGGCAAATCGTTGACCGGCTCGCCCGCGAGGCGGATCTCACCGTCGCTGACATGCTCGAAGCCGGCAATGGTGCGCAGCAGGGTGGTTTTGCCGCAGCCGGAAGGGCCGAGCAGGGTGAAGAATTCGTTGTCGGCAATGTCCACCGAGACGTTATCGAGGGCGGGTGCCAGCCCTGGATCGTCGGAGTATCGTTTTGAGACGTTTCGCACTTCGATTGCTGTTGGATGACCCATTATGGTGCATTCCTCTATTTATTGTATGCAAAATCTGGATGCAATTTAGAAATACCCGGATTAATCTGTCCGTGCAAGCCCCTTTTTCAATGGCTGTTCATTCGCCAGGGTTGGTTGCACGGGGCGCCAGGAGTTGATGAATGACGGAAAAGAAACTGGAAACTACAGTCGACCGCGTCTACCAAGGGGTTTACGAGGCGATCAGCAAACGCTCGCTGCGTCCGGGAATGAAGCTTGGCGAAGCCTCTTTGGCCGAGCTGTTCAATGTCAGCCGCACGTCCGTTCGAGCCGCGCTCAAGCAATTGGAGGCAGACGGACTGGTCACCACCGAGCCCAACAAAGGTGCGTCGGTGTCGTTGCCCAGTGACGAAGAGATTCGCTCGCTGTTCGAAACCCGCCGCCTGGTCGAGATCGGTATCGTCAGTGAACTGTGCCGTCGGCGTGATACAGCGGTGACCCAGGACCTGCGCGATCACCTGCTGCTCGAAGATGAAGCGCACCAGAGCGGTGATCACGAACGGCTAATTCACCTGCTCGGCGAGTTCCACATCAAACTGGCCCGCAGCCTGAACAATCCGGTGTTGCTCGACTGGTTCCAGAAGCTGATTTCCCGGGCGTCGCTGTATGCCGCCGCACTGGATGACGACAGCCACGAAGCCTGCCGCGACGACGAACACCTGCGGTTGATCGAGTACATCGAAGCGGGCAACCAGAGCGCGGCCATCGAGCTGACCTGCATGCATTTGAGTGGGATCGAGAAGGCCATTCTCGACGTCGCGGCCACCCTGAAAAGCAGTTACAACCCTCTCAAGCATTTGATTGAGGTGTAGGCCACATTTTCCTGGCCACTGAAGATCAAAAAGTGGGAGCGGCGGTGCGGCGATCCGACTTGCTCGCGAAGGCGGTGTATCAGCAGACGAATGTGTTGAATGACACACTGCTTTCGCGAGCAAGTCGGATCGCCGCACCGCCGCTCCCACAGGGATCTCTATTGGCCACAGATTCCAGGTTCGACAAGGAAGCCTCAGAATCAGCTATACCTCTATGAAACGAATAATGTGCAGGATGCTCGAAACAAACGGGTGCAACTTACCGGGATAGAGCCAAGCCATGCAGTTTCTAGAGGATAGCCACGGATGCTCCGGGTGGAACGGCGAAATGGCCGGGCGCATTCGTGCGTTCGACTGGAGCCTGACCGAACTCGGCCCGCTCGATTCCTGGTCCAGGAGCCTGAGCAGCGCGGTGCGGTTGATGCTTGCGTCTCCGCTGCCGATGGTGATGCTCTGGGGCCAGTCCGGGTACATGATCTATAACGATGCTTATTCGAAGTTTGCCGGTGGGCGTCATCCATATCTGCTCGGCTCCTCTGTAGAACTGGGTTGGCCGGAAGTCGCCGAATTCAATCGCCATGTGGTCGACACCTGCCTGGCGGGCGGCACCTTGTCCTATCGCAACAAAGAACTGGTGCTGCTGCGCGACGGGGTTCCGGAAGATGTCTGGATGGACCTCTACTACAGCCCGGTGGCCGACGATGACGGACGTCCGGCCGGGGTCATGTCCATGGTGGTGGAAACCACGGAGCGGGTGATCTCCGAGCAACGGCGACAAGTGGCGGAAGACGCCTATCGCGCCGACAACGAACGGGTACGCCTGGCGCTGAACGCTGGCGCCTTGCTCGGTTCCTTTGTCTGGGACATCAAGGCCAACGTGCTGTCGGGTGACGAGCGTTACGCCCGCACGTTCTCTTATCCACCCGGGCAAGACCTGCAAAACCTGTCCCAGGAAATCGCAGAAAGCCGGATCCATCCGGATGACCGCAGTTGGGTTCAGGAACGAGTCACACTGTCGGTCGAGACGGGCGAGCCCTACAACGTCGAATACCGGATCCAGCGCCCCGACGGCAGCTACCTCTGGGTACTCGCCAGTGGCTGTTGCGAGTTCAATGAGCAGGGCGAGGCGTTTCGCTTCCCCGGCGTGCTGATCGATATTCACGAACGCAAAAACGCCGAAGAGTCCCTGCTCAAGTTCACCCGCAACCTGGAGCAACGGGTGGCCGATGAGGTCGAGGCGCGGCTGGCGGCGGAAGAACAACTGCGCCAGTCACAGAAGCTGGAAGCCATCGGCGGCCTCACCGGCGGTGTGGCCCATGACTTCAACAACCTGCTGCAAGTGATCGCCGGCAACCTGCACCTGCTGGCGCGCCATGAGCCGGGTAACGCCAATGTACAGCGCCGGGTCTCGGCGTCGATCGCCGCTGTCGAGCGCGGTGCCAAGCTGTCCTCGCAATTGCTTGCATTCGCCCGTCGCCAACCGTTGTCGCCCGCGGTCTTCACGTTGCGGCAGATTTTCGATGGCCTGGCGGAGCTGTTGCTGCGTGCCCTGGGTGAAACCCTTCAGGTTCACATGACGGCACCCGAAGACGCCTGGAATGTGTTTGTCGATCGCAATCAACTGGAAAACGCCATTCTCAATCTGGCGATCAATGCCCGTGACGCCCTTCAAGGCGAGGGCAGGATTGACCTGTGCGCGGAAAACATCGTCCTCGACCACAAATTTTGCGCCGCAAAGGGCATTCTCCCCGGGGACTACGTGCGGGTGTCCGTGACGGACACCGGCGTCGGCATGCCGCCGCAGGTGCTGGCCCAGGCATTCGAGCCGTTTTTCACCACCAAGGCCGACGGGCAGGGTACCGGCCTGGGCCTGAGCATGGTGTTTGGCTTCGTCAAGCAGAGTGGCGGTCATATCGAAATCGCCAGTGACGTGGGGCAGGGAACCCGGGTGCAGCTGTATTTTCCACGCACCTTGCGCTCGGCACCCAGCGAAACACCGAACCCTGATGTGCCGCAACGGGGTGGTCACGAATGCATCCTGGTGGTCGAGGACAATGAGGCCGTACGGGTGTCGGCAGTGGAGTTGTTGCGCGAAGAGGGCTATCAAGTCCTCACGGCCACCAACGGTGACGTGGCCATGCAAATGTTGCTGGAAGGGCTGGCGGTGGACCTGATATTCACCGATGTGGTCATGCCCGGCCTGATCAAGAGTTCGGACCTTGCGGCCTGGGCGAAAGTGCAGGACCCACCGGTGGCCGTGCTGTTCACCTCGGGGCATACCCGCGACATCATCTCGCGCAATCACCAGCTCAGCCCTGACACCCACCTGTTGAGCAAACCCTACAATCCCGAAGCACTCAGGCAAATGGTGCGCATGGTGCTCAACGGCTGAAACCGCTGGCGCAGGCAAAGGTTTTTATCACCTGTGGGACCGGACGACGAACGGACGCCGCTGGTCTGACAGGTGGTCGACAGAACGGCCAAACCGAGGCCATTCTGATAGTTGGTGAACGCAATTGATCGCGTTTCGCTGCCGATCAACTAACGGAGGTGTTCCATGCCGGTGCCCCATGACCTTTATCAGGATCTGAAACGCTCAAAGGAAGAAATCCAGCAGAAACGCACCAAGGATCCGTTACTGGATTCACTGCTTAACAAGTATTCCCAGGCGGATGCCGAAGTGGTGAAAGCAGAGGAGGCCAAGTCCAACGATGACACCGTAAGGAAGCTCAAGGAGACACGTTTGCTGGTCAAGGACAAGATCGTCAAGCAACTTGGCGCGTCGTCCTGACCCAGCATGCTGCCACCGTCGACCGGTGGCGGGAAAGTTGGAACGGCAACCAGAACCGGCACCTCGAATGTTCAGAGTCCGCTGTTACGGCTCTCAATGAGGTGCCCCATGACCCAGCCCAAATATCCCGGTGAACTGAACACTGTCCCTGTGAGAGCGGGCTTGCTCGCGAATTGGGCTTGCCAGTCAATGTCGATGTTGAATGTGCTGACGTCTTCGCGAGCAAGCCCGCTCCCACATGGGTTCTACGGTGAGTTCAGAGAGGTGTACTGCTCATTGCAATGCCTTGTTTAGCGGCAATCGCACCATGTTCTGCGCTTTCAGCGAACCGAAATACAACCAGTCCCCATACTCGCGCACCGTGGTGATGGGTGAGTAGTTGTCGCTGCTGCCGTCCTGCAGGTTGGCGATCACTTTGCCCTCAAGGTCCAGGCCCAGGGCAAATCCGCGTTTTTCCACGGGCTTGGGCAAGACGGTCATGGCCCGCACGATCATCTTGCGCACGAACGGATGCGCCGCCGTGCCGTCGAGCAAGGCGTTCCGGGGGGCATACAGGGCCACCCAGAACCGGTCGTGGCCATTGAACGACAGGTTGTCCGGCAGCCCTGGCAGGTTGTCGATGAACAGGTCGTGGGTGCCGGCCTTCGGACCGCTGAGCCAATAACGGCTGATGCGGTAGGCCCCGGTTTCGTTGACCAGTACATAGGCATCGTCCGGTCCCATGGCCACGCCGTTGGCAAACTCCAGTTTATCCAGCACAACCGACGTCTTGCCGGTCTGGAAGTCGTAGCGCAGCAGTCGACCGTCGCCGCCGTGTTCGATCACGGCCTCACCGTCGTGACCATAGCCGAAGTGACTCGAAGCGTCGCTGAAATAAGCATAGTGACCAGGTTTGTCGATGACCACATCGTCGGTAAAACCGAAGGGAACGCCGCCGGCCTCCGTGGTCAAGGCCACCAGACGCGCCTGGGCATCGAGGGACAACAAGCCTTTGACGGCGTCGGCGATCACCAGCAGGCCATTGGGATGCCGGGCCAGGCCCAGTGGCCGGCCACCGGTATCGGCCAGGACTTTGGTGGTCTTGCCGTCCAGGCTCGTGCGGATCAGGCGACCGTCGTGCAGGCCGGTGATGAGCATGTCGTTTTCCAGCAACAAGGCTTCCGGCCCGTCGATGTTGGCGGCACCCACGCGCTCCACGGCCTTGAGCCGCTGATTGTCGGCGTAGATTCCACTGGTGAGGGACGGCGCAGGTTGTGGCGTCCAGGCCACCGGTCGCACTTTGGTCGGCATCAGCAGCAGGAAGGCGCCGATGGCGACGATGACCAGTAACAGACATTTGAAAGTTCTGCTCACACGCCAACCCCCGTCGCCGCCCGATACTTCTGTGCCATGTCGCGCAACGCCAGCATCGACGCCGCCGATTCCCGATCAATGCGCCGCTTGAGCAACAAGCGGTTGGCAATGCGCATCGCCAGGCCGCTGAATTGATACTCCAGGGTGCGGACGAAGCGTGTGTCCTCGCCCGTGGCTTCGCATTCGTAGGTCAGCACCAGCGACAGACCGTGATCACCCCGGGCCTCGGCGCTCCAGCGCCGTCCGGGCAGATATTCCGCCACCTCCCAGCGCAAGTGCCCGTCGCGGCCGCCGGCGCGGATGTCCTCCTCGAAACGCGCGCCGGCATGCAACGGACCTGTTGGCCCATCGATGTGCAGCGACGACGGATGCCATTGCGGCCAAAGGGTCACGGTACTGGCGTAGGCAAGTACCTGGATCGGGTTTGCGGCAATGACAACCTGATGCTGCATGCGGGTCATGGGCGTTCTCGTCGGGTTGAGCGGCTCGGGTTCCGGTTCCCAGTAGAGGGTGCCGAACAGGTAGTCCATCAGCGGGAAAACGATGTTGAAATTACGTTCCTGCATCAGTTCGCGACGGTGGTGCAGTTCGTGCAGCCGGCGCATCTGGCGGATCCACGGCAGCCGTGTGAGCGGGGTGCGCGGCGGCAGGTGCTCGCAGGCATGAAACACTTCGTAAGTCAGGTAACCGAGGACAAGAAGGCCGCCGACCAGTCCGGCGACGTTGGTATTGATGTGCTTGAGCAGCCACCAGAGGGGCAGGGCGACGGCGAGGGTGTACAGCACGATCAGCCACGCCGGAAACAGAATCACCCGCCAGTCGCGGGCGCTGTCGTAGGTCATGTGGCCGGGGGTGAAAAAGCTGTGGTGGTCGACTGCGTGACGGGCATAAAACAGCCGGGCGAAGCTCTTTTTATGATGCCCCAGGTGGCGATGCACCATGTACACGCCGAGGTTGAACAACAGCAGCGTGACCGGCACCGCCAGCCATTGCGCTGGCTGCACCTGATGCACGTCGCTCCAGAAAGCGCTGATCGCCACTGCCCCGAACACCAGGACAAACGCGCCGTGCAGCCAGGGGTTGTAGAGCGGATGAATGTCGGCGCGGTAGCGGCTGCGGAATCCTTCGGTGGTCTGCCTCACTGCAATCACCTGTCGTTTTTGTTATCTCTTTCAGATTAGCCGATCCCGGTGATCTGGCGGGCCGAACCTTGAGGACACAACGGCCATGATCCGGTGCAAACCGGTCTCAGGTCAGCGGATCCCAGCGCTGCGACCAGTCTTCGTCGGAATCGATGACCTTGCGCAGCAGGTCGAAGGCCCGTTGCAGTGTCGGCGAGTCACGATCGCGGGAGTAGACCAGATACGTCGGGTAGTTGAATTCCGGCGCCTTGGGCACCCGTTCCAGGGTGCCACTTTGCAGATAGCTCTGTACGACGCGGGTGCGGAAGTAGCCACTGCCGCCGTTTTCAAGAAGGTACTGCAAGCCCAGCGGACCGAGATTGAAACTCAGCGCGGCCTTGGCTTTTTCCGGCAGCGCGGCGTCGTGCTGGCGCCGGAAATCAGTGCCCCAATCGATGTACACATAAGGATCGGGCTTGTCGGCCTGGCGCACGAGAATCAGCTTTTCTTCGAGAATCTGCTCGACCTGCAAACGCGGCCAATACTCGGGCTGATACACCAACGCGGCATCCAGAACGCCCAACTCCAGTTGCCGCAGCAGGTTCTCGCCATCGCGGATTTCCATGCGCAGGGCGTGGCTGGGGATATTTTTGCGGATTTCACCGGCCCAGCCGAGCATCAGCGGGTTGCACAGACTCACCTCGCCCCCGATGTGCAACACGTCGTGAAAGCCCTCGGGCAACGGCAAATCACGCCGCGCGGCTTCCCAGGTTTGTACCAGCTGATTGGCGTACACCACGAACGCTTCGCCGTTGGGCGTCAGGCGGGCACCGGCACGATTACGCACGAACAGGGTGCTGCCCAGCTGGCTCTCGAGTTTTTGCACCCGTGCGGTGATCGCGGTCTGGGTGACATGGAGTTTTTCCGCGGCGGCAGCCAGGCTGCCATGGCGGACGATTTCGAGGAAGGTGCGGGCGAGGTCGATGTCCATGGGGTGGCCGGTGTGGGTGGTTCAGGCATTGTATGCCCCCTTGGCACAAGGTTCAGCGGCGGGCAGGCAAAAACGACGAATCCCGCCACTAAGGGCGGGATTCGTTTGCAGCAGGCACGCTCCCAAAGTTCGGGAGCCAGGTGCTTACGACGGGAACAGCTCGGACAGTTTCATCGCCAGCATCATGTCGCCTTCAGCGCGCAGTTTGCCGCCCATGAACGCTTGCATGCCGTCAGTCGAACCGTCGACGATGCCTTCCAGGGTTTCGCCGTCCATCACCAGGGTCACCTGGGCGTCCGGGTTCTCGCCTTCCTGCAGTTCGCAGGTGCTGTTCTTGACGATCAGCGAGAAGTTCTTGGTGTCGTCGATGCGGAAACCGAAGACCAGGTCCAGACCGGCAGCGGCGGCTGGGTTGAACTTGGCTTTCATTGCTTGTACGGCATCAGCTACGGAGGTCATGGTTCGATCCTTTCTTGGGTAATAAGAGCTGGGTGATTACAGCCAGGGTCACAATAGTCCGGACTCAGCGAAACGTGATGAGTTCCGGGGCCTTCAACAGTTGCAGGTGCGCATGACTGTTGAAGGAAGCCAGGGCCACCTCGCGACCACGAAACTTAAGCTGGTTGAGCGAGGTGTTGACGATTTGCCAGTTCAATTCAAAGGCCTGCCGGGCAGGCATTTGCGTAATCAGGTGGAGCAGGGCGGTGATGGTGCCGCCGGACGTGAACACGGCGATCTTGTGGGTGTTGTCGGCCTGGTCGAGGATGCGATGCAAGCCGGCCCGCACCCGCTCGACAAACCCCAGCCAGCTTTCCAGGCCCGGTGTGTCATAGGTGCCGGCCAGCCAGCGCTCGATGATCAGGGCGAAGATGCGCTGGAACTCACCACGGTTTTGCGCGGCGTTGCGCAGAATGTCCAGGGCTTCGGGTTCGTCCGGCAGCATGGCCGGCAACAGGGCGCGGATCACCGCATCGGCGTCGAACTCGTTGAAGGCGGAGTCGGTTTCCAGCAGCGGCACCGTCAGGCCCGCCGCGGCGAATTGCTCCAGCGCGCTGTTGGCCGTGTGCTGCTGGCGGCGCAGGTCTCCCGCCAGGCAACGGTCGAAGCTGATCCCGAGTTCAGCCAGGTGCCGGCCAAGGATTTCGGCCTGACGAATGCCGGTCGGCGACAGGACGTCGTAGTCGTCAGCACCGAAGGAGGCCTGGCCATGTCGAATCAAATAGATACTGCCCACGTCCGCGTCATCCCGGTACGTTGAAGGTTTGGCGAGGTTATGGGGATGGCGGTGTGCTGTCAATGAAAAAACATACGCTTGTTTGAAATGCCCGTTACAGGCCTGTTGTCAGAGGTTTCACGACTGGTCGCAAGGCCGGAGCATGGGTATGCTGGAAGTATCCCGCGCGCGTTCGAGCCGTGCATCGTTTGAGGAGTCCCTGTGGAGTTTTTTTCCGAGTACGCCATTTTTCTGGCCAAGACTGTGACCCTGGTGATCGCCATTCTGGTGGTCCTGGCCAGTTTTGCGGCCTTGCGCAGCAAGGGACGGCGCAAGTCGTCCGGCCAGTTGCAGGTCAGCAAGCTCAATGATTTCTACAAAGGGCTGCGCGAACGCCTGGAGCAGACCTTGCTCGACAAGGACCAGCTCAAGGCCTTGCGCAAGACCCAGGCTAAAACCGACAAGAAACAGAAGAAAAAACCCGAGGTCAAACCCCGGGTGTTCGTGCTGGATTTCAACGGCGATATCAAGGCGTCGGCCACCGAAAGCCTGCGCCACGAAATCACCGCCTTGCTGACCCTCGCCACACCGAAGGACGAAGTGGTGCTGCGCCTGGAAAGCGGCGGCGGCATGGTTCACAGCTACGGCCTGGCCTCCTCGCAACTGGCGCGTATCCGTGAGGCCGGCGTGCCCTTGACCGTGTGCATCGACAAGGTCGCGGCCAGCGGCGGCTACATGATGGCGTGCATCGGCCAGAAGATCATCAGCGCACCGTTCGCGATCCTTGGCTCGATTGGCGTGGTGGCGCAGTTGCCCAACGTCAATCGCCTGCTGAAAAAGCACGATATCGACTTCGAAGTGCTGACTGCCGGTGAATACAAACGCACCCTGACCGTTTTTGGCGAAAACACCGAGAAGGGCCGGGAGAAGTTCCAGCAAGACCTGGACATCACCCACCAACTGTTCAAGAACTTCGTGTCGCGCTATCGCCCGCAACTGGCGATCGATGAAGTGGCCACCGGCGAAATCTGGCTTGGCGTCGCGGCGCTGGACAAACAACTGGTCGACGAACTCAAGACCAGCGATGAATACCTCGCTGAGCGCGCCAGCAAGTCCGAGCTCTATCACCTGCATTACGCCGAACGCAAAAGCCTGCCGGAGCGCATCGGCATGGCCGCCAGCGGTTCGGTCGATCGCGTGCTGCTGAGCTGGTGGAGCCGCTTGACCCAGCAACGCTTCTGGTAACGCTTTTGTTGCCTTCGAAAAAATGAAACCGCAGCGCCTGCTGCGGTTTTTGAAGTTGAAACGGTCCTTTGTAGCAGCTGTCGAGTTTACGAGGCTGCGTTCGGCTGCGAAGCAGTCGCAAAACCGTGCAGCTCGGTGTATCAGACAAACCGCGTACACCAGCCTGCGAGGACGTTGTCCTCGAACGCAGCCTCGCAGGCTCGGCAGTTGCTACATCCTTCACGCATCAGCGAAATTTCCCAGACGCGCTGACGAGCCCTTCCTACTGCCGCCCCAGGCACCGCCCGCTATGTTGCAATTCCTCCAATGTCTGCAACGGAATGCACATGAACGACTATTCGCACGGCCACTACGCCCCGCCACATCCACCTGTCACGCCCTTGCGTGATGAACTGAATACGGCGGTAGCGACAGCGCTGCCGCAATCCCCCGAGCAATTCGGCGCAGCACTGATAACGGAAAAATGGGGACAGGCCATTGATCCGCAAACGGCTCTGTTGGTAACGCTGGACTACGACACCGACGCAAGCGCCGTGCATGACGCGATCCACCAGGGAAAGGTGAACAATTCACGTACCCTGGTGCAGGCATTGCTGTCGAATTATCAGACGGTGGGTGACGGTCGTTTCGGAGAAACGGCGTTCGGCTTGTACACGCCACCGGACATCGGTCCCGAGATACGTATCGTTGATCCCGTCGATGACCCTTCTGCCAAAGCCGTGGATTATTACCGGGACTATGAGGGTATTTACCGGTGCACAACACCGCAAACCTACGGTCCCTCCACGCAAATCGCCCTCCGGCCGGCCGATTTCAAACAATGGGTGTGGGAACTGGATCTGCAAACCCGCTATCAGGCTTATCTTGACCACGCCTGGCCTTCCGATAAGCGCATCGTCCAGACAGAGCCTTACGACCTGAGAACCTCGGCCAAGGCCGCCTTTATCATGAGCGCCTGCCTGCAGCATCAGGAGGGCAGTTTGAGTCAGGAAGGCCTGGCCCTGGCGATGCAGGCCGCCGGATTGCCAGCGGAGCAGACCTGGAATGCGCTGAGCATCGGCCAGGTGCAGTCACCAACCCGCGTCAGCGCGCCGATCGAGGTCGGCCGGCTGACGATCTATCGCTACACCTCGAACGATATCTGGTGCTATCGCCACCGTCACAGTGGCAGGGTCTTGCTGAATATCCCGGGCAATTCCTCACCCTTGCATGAATTCACCGACTTCCAGCACCTGCGCCAATGGATCGTGGCCCAAGGCCGGGTGGACGCTACACGGCAAGCGTTGGCTGCGCACTTTGCCGAGGACGATCGTGAAGACGGCACCTTCCATGCGGGCGTGTGGACGGCGTTGGAGGGCATGGCGGTTTACCCGAAGGAACACTGGCTGCAAAAGAACGCCGGGTTCTTCAACAACGACGGATTCTGGGACCCGCAGGATTACATCGACCTTGCGCGAGCGCCGACCGACACCGATCCGTTCGCACAACTGGTGCTGACCATGAAGCAAGCCTCCATGGCCAGTGTCAAAACCATCCGCGACGATGCCCAAGTCAATCGCGACAACCTGAGCGCGGTGGTGGAACCGCTTGTGCAGTGGATCAATCGGTTGGGTCCATTGGCGTTGTTCATTCCAGGAGGCGAGGGTGTGTTGGTGCTGGCCGGCCTGATCGACGCCGGGTACGGCCTCGATCAGGCCATCAACGGCAAAACACCCGAGCAGCGCTCCGAAGGCGTGACGCGCACCGTGTTCGGCATGCTCAATGCGCTTGCGCTGGCCGGGGCGGTGGCGGCACTCAATGGTGAAGAAAAAATCGCCGGAACGCTGCACGAACCCCGGGAAGCCGGGAGCGAGCCGCCTCCCGACACGCCTCCCGACACGCCTCCCGACACGCCTCGCGAAACGCCGGTCGAGCCCACCCCCGGATCGGCTCCGGCGCCCGTGTCGACACGTGTGGAGCTGATGCGTGGCGTTTGTGCGCCACTTGCTTCCTTCAGTGATGAGGTGCTGGCGCAGATCGCGCAGGTCAGTATGGTCGACGACGATATGCTGCGCCTGATGCAGGCCGGGCGCCCACCGACGCCGTTGCTCGCCGACACCATCACGCGCTTCAAGCTCGATCGGGAACTCGACACCGTCGCCGATTCGCAGGCGCGGGCTGAATTGTTCAACGCCCGCTATCAGGCGCTCCAGCACTCGGACCAGCAATGGATTCGCCTGTTTCAGGGCGAATACCCCGGGTTGCCGAAAAGTGCCGTGGAGCAGATTCTCGACCGTTCGGGAGTCGACATCGATCGGCCCTTCGATGCTGACGAGGCGTTGCAACTGTTCAAGCGCCTGGACAGCAAGGCGCGGGAGTATCAACAACACGTACGACTCAACCGGGCCTATGAAGGCTTGTACATGCGCTCGGTTGTCCATCGCGAAACCGATGCCCTGGCGTTTCATTCCCTGCAACGCCTGGCCGATTGGCCGAAAGGCTTGCGTATCGAAGTGCTCGACGGATCAATCAGCGGCCGGGTCCTGGACCGCTGCGGCCCGCTCGATTCAGCGGATTGTCGGCGTTTGATCAAGGTGGGTGATCGTTATCGGTATTCTGCAGTGGCCGCTACCGACGGCGAGGGTTCGAATCTGTTTACCGCGCTGGTCGACCTATTGTCCGTGGAGGAGCGCACGGCGATGTCGCTGCGCACGCCGGACGTTGCCAGTGAATTGCGCTTGCGCATTGGCGGGCACGCCATGTCCCGCTCCGAACTGACGCATGGCTTGGGTCGAATGGATTCGGGGTTACCCTTCGAGGCACCGGGATTGCGCGGCGGCGGCTTTCCGAATACGCCACAGGCCGCTGTGCTGACCCACGAAATCAAGCGTTTGCAGGTCAAGAGTCTGTACCCGGACTTCACCGATGCCCAGGCGGACGAGTTACTCCTGACGGCAGGTGCTGGTGCACAAGCACTGGTGGATCGGCTGACTCTCGAGATGCAACAGTTGCATGCCGACCTGCGCCAGTGGGTCGACCAGGCCGTGCTGGATGTCGATGACATGGACGTGGATTTTCTGGCAGTAGGCGATGATGACGCCGCGGGCATGAATCCCCGACAGGTGGCGGCATACAATGCCGAACTGCTGCAAAGCGTGATCGATTACGAGCGTGAAACACGAATTGAACTGAGTGACGAACTGATGAGCATCTGGCAAAAATGCCCGCCCCAGATCAATAGAGTGCTGTCCGCTGAGGTGTTTTCCGGCTACAGGCTGGATCTGGGTTTCGAGGACTTCCATCGATTGCCGACGATGAACGTGCGCTTCAATGAAGTTGTCGAGCTATCGATGAAGGCCCTGCACTTGGTCGAGCGCGAGAGCCTGGATGCCTTTCTGGAAAGCTTTCCGAATCTGCGCTCCCTGAACCTGGAGCGTGTCGACCTGCGTCGGCTCAATGCAGACGACGTGCTGGAGGGTGTATTGCCGGCGCCGGTCCGTCAATTGACCCGACTCACAACGCTCAACCTGGGTTCCACATTTCTGCAGCTTCAGGAGATCACGGCTTCACAGTTTTGTGATCTGGTGAGCCTGCAAACGCTGGATCTGAGCGACAACCCTTTGGTAGTCCCGCCCGTTGTACTGGGGTTGAATGAGTTGCGCGTGTTGAACTTGAGAAACACCGGAATTCGCCATTGCCCGATTGGCATCGCCGATCAGCCGTACCTCACCTCGCTTGACTTGCGCGGCAACCGGATCGGCCGGGTTCCCTACGCGATACTGAGTCAGGCGGTCTCCCGGGACCGGGTGAAACTGTGGGGTAATCCGTTGACGGATGAAGAGACGTTGTTGCGCCTGGTCGATCATCGTGAGCGCACCGGTATCAATCTGTGGCTGAGTGAGCCGGGTGCCGATTATGGCAGTGCGACGCCCTGGCTGGAGGAGGGCGACGAAAGCGTGCGCGAGGCGCGGCAACAGATCTGGCAACGATTGGCCGGCAAGCCATCGGGCAGTACGTTGCTCCGGGTCATGGATGGTTTGAGCCTGACGGCGGATTTCCAGGTCGATTATCTGTCGCTACAGGCGCGAGTGTGGCGCTTGCTGCACGAAGCGGATGCTTCAGAGGAGTTGTGGGGCTGGTTGCGTCAGTGTGTCGAAACGCGGATGGCCGATGCGGACAATCCGTTCAGGTTGTTCGTGGTGCTGGAAGATCGAGCCCGGCTGTACCGCGATTGGGTCGCCACGGGGCGGCCGATTCCGCTGGCGGATTATCCGGTGTTTTAGCGGGAAGGGTAAAACGCCTTGAACCCCGGGCCGGGGTTCAAGGCGTGACGGTCAGCGGCGACGGAACAGCGGCAGCGGTTCGTCTGTCGCGGCCTGATAGGTCACCGAGAAGTCCTTGAGGCCTTCAAGGGCTTCGTACGGGTCTTTGTCGGGGCGTACAGCAAAGGCATCGAAACCGCAGCGATGCATGTAGAACAGCTGGTCGCGCAGCACGTCGCCAATGGCCCGCAATTCGCCCTTGAAACCGTAACGGTCACGCAGCAGGCGGGCGTTGGAGTAGTTGCGGCCATCGGTGAATGCCGGGAAGTTCAGGGCGATGACCTGGAACTGCGCCACGTCTTCACCGATTTCCTCGGCTTCTTCATCGGCGTCCAGCCAGATGCCCAGGCCGCCGTCGCGGGCCAGGAGCATGCGGCTGTGTTCGCGCCACAGCTGCAACGGCACGATGAGGTCGTCGCAGTTGCTGATCCCGTCGATGTTGAAATCCTTGGGCAGCAGGTGCCAGGTCTCGTCGACGACCTCGTTGTTCTTAATGATTCGCTGCATAGACACGCTCCTTGAAGAGGTCGATACCAATACGCTGATAGGTGTCGATGAAGCGTTCGTCTTCGGTACGTTGTTCGATGTACACGTCGATCAGCTTTTCGATCACGTCAGGCATGGCTTCCTGGGCAAAGGACGGGCCGAGGATCTTGCCCAGGCTGGCGTCGCGGCTGGCGCTGCCGCCGAGGGAAACCTGATAGAACTCTTCGCCTTTCTTGTCCACCCCCAGGATGCCGATGTGGCCGACGTGGTGGTGACCACAGGCGTTCATGCAGCCGGAGATGTTCAGGTCCAGTTCGCCGATGTCGAACAGGTAGTCCAGGTCGTCGAAACGGC
This sequence comes from Pseudomonas sp. GW821-FHT02A08, assembly GCF_059422045.1. Taxonomy (NCBI): domain Bacteria; kingdom Pseudomonadati; phylum Pseudomonadota; class Gammaproteobacteria; order Pseudomonadales; family Pseudomonadaceae; genus Pseudomonas; species Pseudomonas sp. GW821-FHT02A08. The sequence continues at coordinate 92,565 of NZ_JBWKWD010000003.1, read as the reverse complement.
GCTGGATCGATTCGGCGATCGGGATCGACTTGGCGTTGGCCAGGGAGCAGAAGTCGCCGCCCGGGCAGCAGATGATGTCGGTCAGCAGGCCGATGTTCGGCGTGGCGAAGCCTTGCTCGCGCAACTCGCCCCACATGGCGAACAGCTTGTCCTGCTCGACGTCGGCCAGGATGATGTTCTGCTCATGGGAGGTGCGCAGTTGACCGAAGCTGTAGCGGTCGGCCAGGTCGGCCACGGCGTCGAGCTGCTTGTCGGTGATGTCGCCCGGTGCAACGCCGGTTGGCTTCAGGGACAGGGTCACGGCCACATAGCCCGGCTTCTTGTGAGCCAGGGTGTTGCGCACGCGCCAGCGGGCGAAGCCCGGGTGCTGCTGGTCGAGTTCGGCCAGTGCGGCTGCCTGGTTTTCCAGCGCCTTGTAGTCCGGGTCGACGAAATGTTTGGCGACGCGCTGCACTTCGGCTTCGGTCAACGTGGTTTGGCCACCGCGCAGGTGCTCCATTTCCGCGTCGACTTTTTGCGCGAAGACTTCAGGCGTCAGCGCTTTGACCAGGATCTTGATCCGCGCCTTGTACTTGTTGTCGCGACGGCCATAGCGGTTGTAGACCCGCAGGATGGCATCGAGGTAGCTCAACAGGTCTTGCCACGGCAGGAATTCATTGATAAATGCACCCACCACCGGCGTACGGCCCAGGCCACCGCCAACCAGCACGCGGAAGCCCAGTTCGCCAGCGGCGTTGTGCACCGGCTCAAGGCCGATGTCATGGACTTCGATAGCGGCACGGTCGGAAGTCGAACCGTTGACGGCAATCTTGAATTTGCGCGGCAGGTAGGCGAATTCCGGGTGGAACGTGGTCCACTGGCGCACGATCTCGCACCATGGGCGGGGGTCGATCAGTTCGTCGGCGGCGACACCGGCAAACTGGTCGGTGGTGACGTTGCGCAGGCAGTTGCCGCTGGTCTGGATCGCGTGCATCTGCACGGTGGCCAGTTCGGCAAGAATGTCCGGAATGTCTTCCACGGCCGGCCAGTTGAACTGCACGTTCTGCCGGGTACTGATGTGGGCGTAGCCCTTGTCGTAGTCGCGGGCAATCCTGGCCATCATTCGCATTTGGCGCGAAGTCAGTTGGCCGTAAGGCACGGCGACTCGCAACATCGGCGCGAAACGCTGGATATAAAGGCCATTTTGCAGGCGCAGGGGGCGGAATTCTTCTTCGCTCAGCTCGCCTGCCAGATAGCGTCGGGTCTGATCACGGAACTGCTTGACGCGGTCCTCGATGATCCGCTGATCGTATTCGTCGTATACGTACATATAAGTCCTGTTCTCAGGCTTGGGCCGGTCGGAAACAGCGGCGTATTTTGGCTTGCTGGCGTCCGATAAAACCTCGGCAATTCTGCGCGCACGGCCGCGCACTCCCTACGGAGCCGGGGCAAGATACCAGTTTGCAGTTATGCGTAAAAGTGATGTTTGAGCATATGTAAAGAACCAAATCGCCTAATGAGAATCGTTGTTGCAAAGACCCTGTTTGTGATGCGGGCAATCGTCGTCTTTACTCTGCTCGTGTCTTTATGCAATCACCGATAAAACCGACAAGAGGCGATGCAATGAGCAACCCAACCAAAGCACGGAAAAGCGATAGCACCGTTGATGCCTGGGCAATTTTGTTCCTGATCATGCTGGTCGTGGGGACAGCGGTTTTCTGGGTCAGCCATCAGTAAACGACCCCGTCCGGGCCCGATTCCGACGATTGTCTGACAAAAACCGGAAAAATCGCCGTTTTACGGAGGTTCGCTGGCTATAATGCGCGGCGAATTTCCGGGGGCTCGGACGACCAATGTTGAAGTTTTTGTGTGGCGTATTACTGACGCTGGGCATGGTCGTGGGATCTTGTGCCCAGGCGGCGTCAGTGCTGTTCCTGAACCCGGGAACCCCCACGGAAGCTTTTTGGATGAGTTACTCGCAGTTCATGCAGGCCGCGGCGACCGACCTGGGGATGGACTTGCGCATCCAGTATTCCGACCGCGTCTCGGAAAACACTATCCGGCAGGCTCGCGAAGCCCTTCAGGGCTCCCATCGTCCCGACTATCTGGTCTTCGTCAACGAGCAATACATCGCGCCCGAAATCCTGCGGCTGGCCAAAGGCAGCGGTGTGAAGCTGTTCATGGTCAACAACGCCTTGACTGCGGATCAGATGAAACTGATCGGCGCCCGACCTGAAAAGTATCCCGATTTGCTCGGTAGCCTGGTGCCCAATGACGAGGAGGGCGGCTACCTGATGCTCAAGGAGCTGATTCGACAGCGCGGCCCGGTGGCCCCTGGCCAGACGATCGAACTGCTGGCGTTTTCCGGTTTGAAGATCACCCCGTCCGCGCAATTTCGCGAGAAGGGCCTGCGGCGTGCCTTGGCCGAACACCCCGAGGTGCGTTTGCGGCAACTGGTGTACGGCGGTTGGACCCGGCAACGCGCCTACGAGCAGGCCAGGTTGTTGTTCAAGCGCTACCCGCAGACGTCGCTGGTCTGGGCCGCGAATGACGAGATGGCGTTCGGTGTGATGCAGGCTTATGCCGAAGCCGGCGGTGTGCCAGGCCAAGGCGTATTGTTCGGCGCGATCAACAATTCACCCGCGGCGTTGCAGGCACTGCTGGACCGTCGCCTGAGCGTCTTGCTGGGCGGGCACTTCACACTGGGGGGCTGGGCGCTGGTGCAATTGCATGATTACGATGAAGGCGTGGACATCAGCCAGTACGGCGGCCGTGACCGACAGGTTCCGTTGTTGCAACTGATCGATCGGACACAGGCCAGGCGACTGCTGGCGATGGGCGCCGCGCAGGATTTCGGCGTGGACTTTCACAAATTCTCGGCCAAGGGGCGTCCCGCATCCTGGCGCTACCCGTTCACCCTGCAAACCCTGATGCACTGAGTCGCATCAAACCCCGGCCAGAAACAGCACCAGTTTGACGATGCCGAACAGTGTCAATGCAAACACCACCGTGAACACAATCCCCAGAATCACGAAATGACTCGGCTTGCCATGAGTGAAATCACGGGCCCGGTTCTTCCCGCTCTGCACCCCGAACGCCGCCGCCATGACGCTGTGCAGCATTTGCCAGAAGGTCGGCGGCTTGTTGTCGGCCGGATCGTCCATAAAACCCTCGCCTGAAAGTGGGTCCCCACAGCATAGCCAATCTGCCGATTCATGCCGTGGCTGCCTGAAACGCTTTGTCTCGCCTTCTCTAACTTGCGGTAACTATGTACCGCAGGTGTCCGGGCCTGGGGTGGTGTCCTGTCGCTCCATTTACCAGGAGAGACAGTATGAGCATTTCATCCCGCACTTCGCCCGCGACGGCGAAGGTGCCATCGCCTATTGAACGTTCAGTGTTGAAGCCGATGCTGCCAGGGAAAAGCAGCATGCACAGTGAAGCGCTTGAACGCATGACCCCTGACTGGTTGATCAACGCGACGTCCGCAAGGCGCACCGCGATCAAAGATACCGGAACACGTCTGCCTGATTGGTACGTGCACGCATCCCGCGCGCAACAGCAGGCACTGAGGGCAAGTTTCAACGCCAGTTTTATCTCGCAGACCCGGCTGGACCAGACAATGTCCGCGTTGCACGACGCCGAAACATTCGCTGGGCCGATATTGGCCAAGGCTCTCAAGGACAGGTTCTCGATCGACGTCGATGTCAACAAGACCTGGGTGTGCCTGCGACATCCCCTGGAAGTGGGCATTTTTGAAATCGAAGTCGCGTCTTTTGAGGTGTTGAAGCTTTCTTTGCTCCAGGCTGCATTGCACAACTTCGAGGCGTCGGAGTGTGAGGAAGGGGCCTTTCACCGTGGTTCGGGTTTCGTCGTCGAAACACCGATCCCCGGTACGTTCCAGGATGTTGCGCTGGGCATGACGGTCATGCAGTTCTTGTCACTGTGCCGAACGCTGGATATCGGAGCGCAGTATCAAACCTATGTGAACGGATTTTTCCAGCCCGACGACAGGCAGGCGCAAACCAACCTGCGCGAGCAATTCATCGACAGTCAAAAAACCGCAATGAGGGCGGCAGCCGACCTGGCGTTGTTGAAAAAGGATATCGAACCGCAAGACTACTCGATGATCCTTTCGGTCGTTGGCGGGGAAATCCATCCACGGCTGGGCGACAAACAGGTCTGGTTCCGCGACCTTGTGTTGATGAAGCACCGGATGACCGGCTGTGTGGTGTTCAGCATCAGCGAGCAGTATCGCTACACCGGTGATTTCATCGTCTACATTCCCCATGATCCCGAGCATCCGCTCAAGCGCTACACCTCGACGCAGTTGCGTGACGAATTCAAGCGTCAGTTCACGGCCGGCAACTCACGGCCTGCAAGCGATGGAAGGCCGACCGCGCACCAGCGTTTTTTCAGTCAATTCGTGGCTTATGCCGACCGCCCTTACTACTTCAGCCAGTTCACTCGCAAGGCGGCGGACTCACCGAGCGATCCGTTGCACTCCATCTGGGTCAAGGTCGTCCAGTACATTCCGCCGTTCTCCACATTCGTCGGAATCAAAGAACTTCCTCCTGAAAGTCCGGGTAAGCGCGAACCGGTCGACGATCCTTACCTCGACCCATACGGTGCGACACGTAACGGCGTAGACGGAATCTGGTCTGCCAACACCGATCTGTGGGCTTATCTCTACGAGCAAAACCGCGCCAAGGTCATCGCCGACGCGCGTAGCCATGCCGTGCCCACGGCTGACGTCGATGCAAAGGTGCGGGCGGAAAAGCTCAATCACCTGCTGGAAATCGGCATGCTGGGCTTGAACATGGTGTCAATGTTCGTGCCGGTGCTGGGCGAGATCATGCTGACGGTGATGGCCGGGCAATTGCTGTACGAGTCGTTCGAAGGGGTAATCGAATGGAGTGAGGGTGATCGCGTTGCTGCCAAGGCGCACCTGATCGACGTGGCGGAAAACCTGGCGCTGATTGCGGCGATGGCCGGGGCCGGCAAGGTGCTGGGCAAGATGGTGCCGGTTGCACCGGAGCCGGTGGTCGAAAGCCTGGACGCCATCAAGCGCCCGGATGGAACGACACGGCTGTGGAAACCCGACCTGAAGGCCTATGAGTGCGACGTTGAACCGGGGGATGTCACCGCCCCCGATGCCCTCGGACAGCATCGTGCAAACGGCAAGACGTACATCCGCCAGGCGGGCAAGGTGTATGAGACCACTTTTGATTCATCGCTGAAAAAATGGCGGATCAAGCATCCGACCGATGCCGGGGCCTGGCAGCCGATTCTCGAACATAACGGCCACGGTGCCTGGCGCCATACGCTGGAGCGTCCTTTGGAGTGGGATCGCCTGACCCTGTTGCGGCGCATGGGCCATGCGACCGAGGCCCTGACTGACGAACAACTGCTCACCATCGCCGATGCCAGCGGTACCAGTGACAATGCCCTGCGCAAGATGCACCTCGATAATCTGCCTCCGCCTCCCGGGCTGGCTGAGTTGTTGCCGGCGTTCGAGGCTGCCCCGGGGAACACCGAGGCGGGCAAGGGAACGGTGGCGATGCTGCGCAGAGCTTGTCCGGGGCTGAGTGAGTCCGCTGCCAACAGGGTGTTGCTCGATGCCAATGCCGAAGAGCTGGAACGATGGCAAACGACGCGGCGGATACCCTTGAGCATGCTCGAAGAGGGCCGTTGGTATGTACAGCAAGGGCGCGTCAATCGCGCTTTTGCCGGGCTGCATCAGGAGCGCATGGTCTCGGCGGACAGCCAGTGGCTCGCACTGCATTCCCTGGAAAAACTGCCGGGCTGGTCCGACAGCGTGCGCCTGGAAGTCCGCGACGGTCACATTGAAGGGCCGCTGATCGATGGCATTGGCAGCCAGACGGCCGACACGCGCAAATATGTGGTCAAGAAAGGACCGGCTTACCAGGCGTTCGATGAGCGCGGTCAGGAGCTCAACGGCATTCCTCGAAATGAAGATAATTTTTATCCGTCGATCATGCACGCCTTGCCCGACTCTGCGCGCCAGGCGCTGGGTATTCCGCATGTGGCTCAGGGCAGCCAGTTGCGCAGGGCAATCATCGACTATGCCACCGCGCATCGTGCCGAACTGGCACAACGCCTGGAAAATCGCACTGGCAAGCATGCGAAGTTCAAGCCTCCGGTTCGGGTCAACGAACGATTGGTGGGCTATTACGCCAGCGGGCGTGGGCAAGGGATCAATCCTTCGCTGGCGACCCGGGTTCGGGATGTCTATCCGGCGCTGACCGAACAGCAGGCCAACGGATTTGTCCTGGCGCAGCTGCGTGCGGGAAAAACCGATGCGCAGATTTACGGTTTGTTGCAGGCACGCCTGCGGGAATGGGAGACGCTTGAGTCGACGCTCGATCATTGGGTTGGCGAGCCGACATCGAGTTCTGCGTTGGAGCTCATGCTGAGCGGCAAGGCCTCGGTCGCGCAGAGCCTCAAGCAGAGCTGGCGCAACTCGCCGCTGGCCGCAGAGCACTCGCGCTTCACGTTGCTGGACCTGACCTGTGATGAAGCGCTTCCTTCGTTGTCGGCGGATTTCTCCCATGTGCGTGACCTGTACGTCCGGGGCCGGTGTATCACGGATGCCAATGCCGATGCGCTGTTGGCGAATTTCCCCAGGCTCAAGACATTGCGGATCAATGCCACGGGGAACGCGTTCAGTAACGTCCCGCAGGTGTTGAGTACGATGCCGGAACTCACGGATCTGAGTCTGTATTCAGCCGCTCCCTACGCGGTCGATATGCCGTCGAGGCTGAGCGCAATGACCAGGCTTGAGGAGCTCAGCATATATTGTTCGGGGTTCGCGCCGATCGATCTGGATGTCAGCCAATTACGCAATCTGCGCCGGCTGGATGTGCTTGCACCTTCGTTGTTTGAATGGCCCGCCGGGGTTCTCGAACTGCCGCGACTTGAGCGATTGAACCTCAAGGCCACCGGGATCAGAACCTTGCCCGATGGCATTTTCAACGGACATGAAAAACTTTGGTCCGGACTGTCGCTGGACTGGTCGAACTTCCTTCGTGAAAACTTCAGGCCCGCCTATGAGTACGCCAAGACGCAATCCCCGCACCTTGTTGATCTTGAGGAAATGGTCAGGGATTACAGCAAGGGGGAGTTGAGACGTCTTGGCGAGGGCATCAACGAGAATCACGAAGCCTTGTTCACCCGGTTTGTCGAGCAATGGCAGGACGCCGAGGCCAGGTTCCGGGCCGTCGAGGACTTGAGTGAGCAATACCATGTGCTTAATCGGAACCTCATCGACTGGACCCATCGCGTGCAGCCCATACCAATGGTGATCAATGAAGTGATGGCCCGGTCAAGCGTGGCCAACTCCCTGAGAGCGAGCTGGCGTAACGGCGCCTTCAAACGCTACGGCTCGACAGTTGACGCCTCGGTGCTCGATTTGCCGAATCTGACACTGAGTGACTTTCCCGAACTCCCGGCCGGCGTTTTCCCGGAAGTGCAAACGCTGTATTTGAGGGGGAGCAAAGCACCTGCAGCACAGATTCGCGGTTTCATCAGCAGGTTTACCGAGCTGCAAACACTCGACTTGCGTGATTGCGGCTTGACCGAAATCCCTATCGGACCCAACGATTTCGGTAAATTGACTCAGCTGGATCTTTCCAGTAACGCGATTGTTGTCGACTCAGGGGTTCAGCAAGGTCTTGGTGGGTTGCGGATGCTCGAATATCTGGACCTGAGCAGCAACCCCCTCAACACCCTGGACGTCAGCGCAATGTCTCACCTCAAGGCTTTGAATCTGCGCTCGACGCAACTGCGGGAGTGGCCGGCAGGTGCCCAGGATCTGCCCGACATGACCTGGCTGGATTTGCGCGACAGCAAAGTCTCCGAATTGCCGGTGGCGGTGCTGGACAGTGAGGTATTGCTCAAAACCAATCTCGTCGGTGCGCCCTTGACTCCTCAAGCTGCTGCAATGCTGAAAGCGGCCTGGCATAGAATTGAAGTGGCCAATGGGTTGCCAGAAGGTGTCCTGGAACGGTTTGCCCTGGAACCGGTGCCACTTGCCTTCCCGCCGTCCGAGAGCGGCTTTTCGATCGCACGGCATTTGCTATCGCTACCAGATGTTCCGACGGGAGAAGGGCCCGGGATCCTGACAAAGCGCCTGCAACGGTTGAAACCGACGCTGGCCGATGAGCAAGCCTCGCAAGCGCTGGAACAGATGCGCCAGCGCGGGGCAACCGACGTGCAAATCGGCGAGCGCCTTGCCGGATGGGAGCAGACTCTTGACGCGCTTACACGCCAGTTGAATGGCTGGCTGTTTACCCGCGGAGACCACGGCGCAGGCTGGATGACGTCGTCCAGCACTCGCAGACTGGGTGCCCTGCGTATCCTGGAGTGCTGGCGGGAGGGGCTGATCGGTGCGCAGGGTGTTGCGGATGCCGTGTTGAATCTCAATGGCCTGCAACTGGGCGATTTGCCGGAGCTGCCGGCAACGTTCGAGCATGTCGGCACATTGAACCTGACGAGCGTAAAACTCACCCGGCAAGGTTCCGATGGTTTCCTCAATGCCTTTACACAGTTGAAAACCCTTGAACTCAATGGCAATGGACTGGAGGCAATTCCCGAGCCGGTCCAGCACATGAATACGCTCGAGCGACTGGAGCTGTCTTCGAACCGGCTGGACGATGCCGAACATGTGTCCGCCTCATTGAGTAACCTGGAACGTCTGAAGTGGCTTGATCTGGGCTACAACGAACTGGATGCCTTCGATATCGACGCTTTCGAGGAGCTGGTGACGCTCGATCTGCGCAATAACAATCTGAGGCAATGGCCGGGCGGAGTGCTGGATGCCGCCCACCTGAGGGTCCTGAATCTGAGTGGCAACTACATCACATCGGTTCCAGCGCAGGCTCTGGATGGCAATCACAACGTTCTGATGATCGGTATCGATCTGAGCGACAACAACCTGGTGCTAGAGAGTCTTGAGCGCTTGAGGGATTACCGTGACAACGGGGCACACGACACCGTGCTGGGGCTCTCGCGCCCTGAACTCGATGAGTTACTTGATGATGCTCACGACGAAGGCGACAGCGATAGCGACAGCATCGAGCCGGATGAAGAACTCCCTGACGTTGAGCCTGATTCCGCTCAAAAAGCCCCTTGGCTGGCCAATGCGGCCCCGGAGGAACTGGCCGGTAAAAGCGAAATCTGGAATCAGCTGGCGGCCGAACCGGACAATGCTGCGTTCTTTCATTTGCTCTCGCGATTGCAGGACACCCGAGAGTTTCGGGTGGCCAATGCCGATTTGACGCGACGGGTCTGGACAGTGATGGAAGCCGCGGCCAGCAATAGCGAACTTCGGGAGGTCCTGTTCGCCAGCTCGACGACCCATGGTACCTGTGTCGACGGTCGAATCCTCACGTTCAGCGGACTGGAAAGCAAAGTGTTCACCCACAATGCCTTACTCGAAATTCCGCCTGGACGCTTGAGTGTGAAGGGTGAAGCATTGCTGAAACTGTCCAGGCAGCTGTTTCGACTGGACAAGGTCGATGATCTGGCGACCAAAGCCGCGGCTCATACCGGTGAGGATGAGGCCGAGGTGCGACTGGGCTATCGAATCGGCCTGACGGAGGGCTGGGATGACGGCCTGACTCTGCCGGGGCAGCCGAAACACATGACCTATGCTTCGGGCGTCACGCGGCAACAACTGGCGGACGCCCGCGCGGAGGTCGTCAATGCGGAGCGGTCCGACCGGTTTTACGAAGACTTGATCCAGCGCGATTATTGGGTGAGCTATCTCAAGGAGAAATACCCTGAGGAGTTCACGGCACTTGATGAGGCCGAGATTCAGGCAGCGGAGGATGACGGTGTTGATAACGTCGATGACGCTGCTCTTTTGACTCAGATGTTCGAACAGGCGGCGACGCGCAACGCGAAGATGATCGAGTTGTCCCGCAAGGAGGCTGCGGGTGGGGAGCCGCAGCCGGGGACATCGGCCAGGAACAGCTGAATCAGCCGCTGGCTAACTATTGTAGGAGCGAGCCTGCTCGCGATTGCGGAATAACATTCAACATCGATGTTGACTGAAAGACCGCTATCGCGAGCAGGCTCGCTCCTGCAGTGGGTCTTGCCAACCAAAATGTGGTTGGCAAGGCTGCTTAGTTGTCGTAACCCAGGTTCGGCGCCAGCCAGCGCTCGGTCACGCTCAACTCCTGGCCTTTGCGCGAGGTGTAGCTCTGTACCTGGTCCTTGTCGATCTTGCCCACGGCAAAGTATTGCGCCTGCGGGTGAGCGAAGTACCAGCCACTGACCGCTGCCGCCGGGAACATCGCGTAGTGCTCGGTGAGGAACACGCCGCTGCGGCCTGCGCGCATTTCCTGGGCTTCGGGATCGAGCAGGGCGAACAGTTGGGCTTTCTCGGTGTGATCCGGGCAGGCCGGGTAGCCCGGTGCCGGACGGATACCGCTGTACTGCTCCTTGATCAGTGCCTCGTTATCCAGCGCTTCATCCTTGGCATAACCCCAGTAGTCTTTACGCACCTGTTGGTGCAGCCACTCGGCGCAGGCCTCGGCCAGGCGGTCGGCCAGGGCCTTGACCATGATCGAGTTGTAGTCGTCGCCGGAGTCCTGATAGGCCTTGGCCACCTCTTCGGCACCGATGCCGGCGGTGGTTATGAAACCACCCACGTAGTCGGTCACTTCACTGCCTTTCGGCGCGACGAAGTCGGCCAGGGAGAAGTTCGGCTTACCGTCGGTCTTGATGATCTGCTGGCGCAAGTGATGCAGCTTGGCCATTGGCTTGCCGTCATCGCCATAGAGTTCGATGTCGTCGTCATGCACCTGGTTGGCCGGCCAGAAACCGAACACCGCGCGGGCGCTGATCAGCTTCTCGTCGATCAATTTGCGCAGCATTTCCCTTGCATCGTTGTACAGCGAGGTGGCGGCTTCACCGACCACTTCGTCCTGGAGGATGCGCGGGAACTTGCCGGCCAGGTCCCAGGAGATAAAGAACGGGGTCCAGTCGATGTACTCGGCCAGAACGTCGAGGTCGATGTTGTCCAGCACCCGGGTGCCGGTGAAGGTCGGTTTGACCGGCGTGTAGGTCGCCCAGTCGAATTGCGGCTTCTTGGCGATGGCCGCGCCATAGCTCAGGCGTTCGGTACGGGCACTGCGGTTGGCTGTGCGCTCGCGAACGTCGATGTAGTCCTGGCGGGTTTTTTCGACGAAACCGGCCTTGAGCTCCTTGGACAGCAACTGGGTCGCCACGCCGACGGCGCGGGAGGCGTCGGTGACGTAGATCACCGCGTCGTTGCTGTACTTGGGCTCGATCTTCACCGCCGTGTGCGCCTTGGAGGTGGTGGCGCCACCGATCATCAACGGCAGATGGAAGTCCTGGCGCTGCATTTCGCGGGCAACGTGGACCATCTCATCCAGCGACGGGGTGATCAGGCCGGACAGGCCGATGATGTCGCACTTCTGTTCCTTGGCCACCTGCAGGATTTTTTCCGCCGGCACCATCACGCCGAGGTCGACGATGTCATAGCCGTTGCAGCCCAGCACCACGCCAACGATGTTCTTGCCGATGTCGTGCACGTCGCCTTTCACGGTCGCCATCAGGATCTTGCCCTTGGCCTGCGGCTTGTCGCCTTTTTCCAGTTCGATGAACGGAATCAGGTGGGCCACGGCCTGTTTCATGACGCGGGCGGATTTCACCACTTGCGGCAGGAACATTTTGCCGGCGCCGAACAGGTCGCCGACGATGTTCATGCCGGCCATCAGCGGGCCTTCGATCACTTCGATCGGGCGGGCGAAGGACTGGCGCGATTCTTCGGTGTCTTCGACGATGTGGGTGGTGATGCCCTTGACCAGTGCGTGCTCCAGGCGCTTGTTGACGTCCCAGTTGCGCCACTCTTCGGTCTCGGCTTCCTTGACGCTGCCGTCGCCCTTGTACTTGTCGGCAATGGCGAGGAGGGCGTCGGTGCCTTCCGGGGTGCGGTTGAGGATCACGTCTTCCACGGCGTCGCGCAGTTCCACCGGGATCTGGTCGTAGATCTCCAGTTGCCCGGCGTTGACGATGCCCATGGTCAGCCCGGAGCGGATCGCGTACAGCAGGAACACCGAGTGGATCGCCTCGCGCACCGGGTTGTTGCCACGGAACGAGAACGACACGTTGGACACGCCACCGGAGGTCAGCGCATACGGCAGTTCGTCACGGATGTAGGCACAGGCATTGATGAAATCGACGGCGTAGTTGTTGTGCTCTTCGATACCGGTGGCCACGGCAAAGATGTTCGGGTCGAAGATGATGTCTTCCGGCGGGAAGTCCACTTCGTTGACCAGAATGTCGTAGGAACGTTTGCAGATTTCCTTCTTGCGCGCTTCGGTGTCGGCCTGGCCGGCTTCGTCGAAGGCCATCACCACCACGGCGGCGCCGTAGCGCTTGCACAGCTTGGCGTGATGGATGAACTGCTCGACGCCTTCTTTCATGCTGATCGAGTTGACGATGCCCTTGCCCTGGATGCACTTGAGGCCGGCTTCGATCACTTCCCACTTCGAGGAGTCGATCATGATCGGTACGCGGGAAATGTCCGGCTCGCCGGCAATCAGATTGAGGAAGGTCACCATGGCCTTCTTCGAATCGAGCATCCCTTCGTCCATGTTGATGTCGATCACCTGGGCGCCGGCTTCGACCTGCTGCAGGGCGACTTCCAGGGCTTCGGTGTAGTTGTCCTCGCGGATCAGACGGGCGAACTTGGCGGAGCCAGTGATGTTGGTGCGCTCGCCGACGTTGACGAACAGCGAGTTGCGATCGATGGTGAACGGCTCAAGGCCCGAGAGACGGCAAGCTTTCGCAATGTCCGGAATCTCGCGCGGCGCATAACCGGCCACGGCCTTGGCGATGGCTTCGATGTGGCCCGGCGTGGTGCCGCAGCAGCCGCCGACGATGTTGAGGAAGCCGCTCTGGGCGAATTCTTCGATGACCTTGGCGGTTTCCGACGGCAATTCGTCGTACTCGCCGAATTCGTTCGGCAGGCCGGCGTTCGGGTGCGCGGAAACGTGGGTGCCTGCCTTGTTCGACAGCTCTTCGAGGTACGGGCGCAATTCGCGGGCGCCAAGGGCGCAGTTCAGGCCGACGGAAATCGGCTTGGCGTGGGCCACGGAGTTCCAGAATGCTTCAGTGGTCTGGCCCGACAGGGTGCGGCCCGAGGCGTCGGTGATGGTGCCGGAAATCATGATCGGCAATTCAATGCCCAGTTCCTCGAACACGCCTTGTACGGCGAAGATCGCCGCCTTGGCGTTGAGGGTGTCGAAAATGGTTTCGATCAGGATCAGGTCGGCGCCGCCTTCGATCAGGCCTTTGGTGGACTCGGTGTAGTTTTCCACCAGCTCATCGAAAGTCACGTTGCGATAGCCGGGGTTGTTCACGTCCGGGGACAGCGAGCAGGTGCGACTGGTAGGACCGAGCACGCCGGCAACGAAGCGCGGCTTGTCCGGGGTTTCCAGGGTCTTGGCGTCGGCCACCTTGCGCGCCAGGCGTGCGCCTTCTACGTTTAACTCATACGCCAGGCCTTGCATGCCGTAGTCAGCCAGGGAGATCTGGGTGGCGTTGAAGGTGTTGGTTTCCAGAATGTCCGCGCCGGCGTCCAGGTAGGCTTTTTCAATGCCGCCAATCACGTCCGGGCGAGTCAGTACCAACAGGTCGTTGTTGCCTTTGACATCGCTTGGCCAGTCAGCGAAGCGTTTGCCACGGTAATCCTGCTCTTCGAGCTTGTAGCTCTGGATCATCGTGCCCATACCGCCATCGAGAATCAGGATGCGCTCTTTGAGGGCGTGCTTGAGAGCTTGAAGGCGAACGCTGCGATCGGACATTTGGACTACTCGGTAAGGCCATGACGAAGGGCCGGGATGATAGCAAACCTGTGCGCTTTTGGAGCGTGGCTCGAATTTGCATGAATATCGTTCATGTTGGTAAAGGTGACAGACCGGTAGAATCGCGGCGTTTTTTCAGGATTCAGGACCAGGGACATGTCGTATCGCTTCGTCATCAGCACATTGCTGTTGTTTTCAAGCTGGGGCGCTGTGGCGCAAAGTCCGGCGATTTCCTCTGCCATTTCATACAGCCGCGACATTCAACCGATCTTCACTGAAAAGTGCGTGGCCTGCCACGCCTGCAACGACGCCGCCTGTCAGCTCAATCTGGGCAGCGGCGAGGGCGCGGCGCGTGGCGCGACGAAAGTCCCGGTTTATGACGGTGACCGCACTAAAGCAGTGGCCCCGACACGGCTGTTTTTTGACGCCTCCGGAAAAACCGCCTGGCAGCAAAAGGGCTTCTATTCTGTGCTCGATGCCCAGGGCAGTCAGGCTGCATTGATGGCGCGGATGTTGGAACTGGGTCACAAAACCCCGTTGCAGCCCAACGCCAGGCTGCCGGAGGACATCGTCCTGGGCCTGAACCGGGAAAACATGTGTGCCATGCCCGCGGAGTTCGACGGCTACGCCGCCAGGCATCCGAAGGAGGGCATGCCGCTGGCAGTAACCGGCCTGACCGACCAGCAGTACCAGACGCTGCAACGCTGGCTGGCGGCCGGCGCGCCGATCGATCAGCAGGCACTGGCGCCCAGCGCCAGGGAAGCCCTGGAGGTGGTGCAATGGGAAAACCTGCTCAATTCGCCGGGCGCCCGGGAAAGCCTGGTGGGGCGCTGGCTGTACGAGCACTGGTTCCTCGCCCATCTCTACTTCAAGGACAGCGAGCCTGGGCATTTCTTCCAGTGGGTGCGTTCGCGCACCCCGACCGGCCAGCCGATTGACCTGATCAACACCCGTCGTCCGAACGATGATCCGGGCACGCAGTTCTACTATCGCTTGTGGCCGGTGCAGGGCGTGATCGTGCACAAGACCCACATCACCTATCCGCTGAGTCCGGCGAAGCTGGCGCGGGTCAAGAGCCTGTTCTACAGCGGCAACTGGCAGGTCGACGCATTGCCGGGCTATGGGCCGCAGAGCCGGGCCAACCCGTTCGCCACCTTCGAAGCGATTCCGGCCCAGGCGCGTTATCAGTTCATGCTCGATAACGCCGAATACTTTGTGCGCACCTTTATCCGTGGGCCAGTGTGTCGTGGTCAGATCGCCACGGACGTGATTCGCGATAATTTCTGGGCGCTGTTCCAGGCACCTGAACACGACCTCTACATCACCGACCCGAACTATCGCGGGCAAGCCACGCCCTTGCTGGCGATGCCGGGGCAGAATGATGATGTCGGCAGCGTCCTGACCCTGTGGCACGACTACCGCGACAAACGCAACGAATACGAGGCCCTGCGCCGCGACAGTTACGCCGACGAGCCCGCACCGAGCTGGTCGACCCTGTGGGCCGGCAACGACAACGCATTGCTGAGCATCTTTCGCCATTTCGACAGCGCTTCGGTGACCAAAGGCCTGATCGGCGAAGTACCGCAGACGATGTGGCTGTTCGACTATCCGCTGCTGGAGCGCACCTACTATCAACTGGCAGTCAATTTTGATGTGTTCGGCAACGTGTCCCATCAGGCCCAGACGCGCCTGTATTTCGACCTGATCCGTAATGGCGCCGAGCAGAATTTCCTGCGCCTGATGCCCGCCGATTCGCGGGAGGGCTACCTCGACGACTGGTATCAGAACAGTGGCAAATTCAAGATGTGGCTGGACTACGAGTCCATCGACGATGACAAGCCGACCGCGCTGAAGCTTGATCCGCAGGATCCCAAGCGCGACTTTGCCATGCAATTGCTCACCCGTTATGGCGACCTCAATGCCAGGCCCGACCCGATCAACCGTTGCGACGGCGCCTATTGCTCGCGGCCGAACATTGATCCGGACCTGCAAAATGCCGAGCAGGTGTTGAGCCGCCTGACTTCGCGTCCGGCGGCGGGGTTGAAAGTGATTGATCAACTGCCAGAAGCGACCATGCTGCGTATCGAAACCGGCAGCGGCAAGCGTGAGGTCTACAGCCTGCTGCGCAACCGGGCCCACAGCAACGTGGCGTTCCTGCTTGGCGAATCGCTGCGCTATCAGCCGGGGCTCGACACCCTGACGATTTTCCCGGGTGTGCTCAGCAGCTACCCGAACTTCATGTTCAACATTCCGGCCGGGCAAGTGCCGGCGTTTGTGGATGCGATGGAGAACGCCAAGGATAGCGACAGCTTTGAGAAAATCGTCGAACGTTGGGGAATACGCCGTAGTCATCCGCAATTCTGGCTGTATTTCCATGACCTGAGCCGCTACATCCAGGAGACCGATCCGGTGGAAGAGGGCGTGCTGGACATGAACCGCTACGAGAACCTCTGAAACACCGCAAACCTCCTGTGGGAGCGGGCTTGCTCGCGAAAGCGGAGTGTCAGTCGCAATTGATTCGCCTGACACTCTGCTTTCGCGAGCAAGCCCGCTCCCACAATTCTTTCCCGACAAAAATACTAGGACTTTGTCCGGCGCGTCGATTGGCGTAAACTGCGCCCAAGCCTGCGAGGAGTTTCCATGACCGCTATTACCATCACCGACGCCGCCCACGATTACCTGGCTGATCTGCTCTCCAAGCAGAACACCCCGGGCATCGGCATCCGCGTCTTCATCACCCAGCCTGGCACCCAGTACGCCGAAACCTGCATTGCCTACTGCAAGCCGGGCGAAGAAAAACCCGAAGACACCGCGCTGGGGCTCAAAAGCTTCACCGCGTACATCGACCACTTCAGCGAAGCCTTCCTGGACGATGCCGTTGTCGACTACGCCACCGACCGCATGGGCGGCCAGCTGACCATCAAGGCGCCAAACGCCAAGGTTCCGATGGTCAACGCCGACAGCCCGGTCAACGAGCGCATCAACTACTACCTGCAAACCGAGATCAACCCGGGGCTGGCCAGCCACGGCGGTCAGGTCAGCCTGATCGACGTGGTCGAGGACGGCATCGCTGTCCTGCAGTTTGGTGGGGGGTGCCAGGGTTGCGGCCAGGCCGACGTGACGCTCAAGGAAGGCATCGAGCGCACCTTGCTCGAGCGTATTCCCGAGCTCAAGGGCGTTCGCGACGTAACCGACCACACGCAGAAAGAAAACGCCTACTACTAAGGTGTTCGCTGCGGTATAGAAAAACGGCGCCCCGTGAGCGCCGTTTTTTTATGGGCTGAATTCGCTGACGTCTTCGCGAGCAAGCCCGCTCCCACAGTAAATTTTCAGCGACCAACGATTTTGTGTCCGGCAAGATCCAGTGTGGGAGCGGGCTTGCTCGCGAAGAGGGCCTTATGGACGATAGATATGCGCATGCCCCGCGCGATACAGCGACGATTCACTAAAATGCTCACTGCCCAGCACCCGACCCACCAGAATCAACGCCGTACGGCGAAAGCCCTTGGCTTCAACCTTCCCGGCAATATCCTCGAGCGTGCCCACCACCCAATCCTGATCCGGCCAGCTTGCGCGGTGAACCACTGCAATCGGGCAATCGGCGCCGTAATGGGGCAGCAGTTCCTCAACGATCTTCGCCAGGTGATTGACCCCCAAATGAATCGCCATGGTCGCGCCGTGTTGCGCCAGGCTGGAGAACTCCTCTCCGGGAGGCATGGCGGTCTTGTCGGCGTAGCGGGTCAGGATCACGCTCTGCGAAATGTCCGGCAGGGTCAGCTCCGCGCCCAAGAGCGCCGCACAAGCGGCTGTAGCGGTCACGCCAGGGACGATTTCGAATGCAATGCCAAGCTCACGCAGATAGCGAATCTGCTCGCCAATGGCGCCATACAGGCTCGGATCGCCGGAGTGCACCCGGGCCACATCCTGGCCTTTGGCGTGGGCGCTCTTGATCAGGTCGATGATCTGTTCCAGGTGCAGTTCGGCGCTGTTGACCACTTGTTCGGCACAGTGACCTTCCAGTACGGCGGCCGGTACCAGGGAGCCGGCATAAATGATCACCGGGCAGCTGCGAATCAGCCGCTGGCCCTTGACGGTAATCAGTTCGGGGTCGCCGGGACCTGCGCCAATGAAGTAGACGGTCATGGTCGGTTCCTGTGGGGAAATAGAGGCTGAACAGGGCTTCAGATGAAGAATGTTCATGATCAAAGGCGGGGATTATCGGTTTTTTACGCAGCGCCGGCCAATGCCAGGGTTGCCTGAGCGTATTTTTGTCGTGGAATCAGCAGTTTTGCCGGGCCCTGGGCCAGTTGTTCCGCCAGGGCCAGTGCGGCGCTTTCCGCCACGCCGTAGCAACCGGTGCGTTCAAACGCTATTTGCGATTGATGGCTGAGTTGCGGCTCATAAGCGGCCAGTTGTTCACTGCTGAAATACTTCAATTCCAGTCCAAGCTGCTGAGCCAGTTCGATCAGTGCAGGTTCGTCGCGCTTCGAATCGATGCTGGCCAGCGCCTTGATTTCATGACGAGCAATCTGGTGCGCCTCCAACGCCTGATCGAGCAGCGCGAGCAACGTGCTGACGGGGCAGCCCCGTTGGCAGCCCAGGCCGACCACCAGGGTCGGCGCTGTGCTGACGTCAGTCATGCGTGGTATTGGCCATCGCTTTTGCGACGGAACAACCAGGCGCTGATAAGGCCCAGGGCCAGCCAGAACGCCACGTTGGTCAGATGCGAAGCGATTTTGAACTGGGTTTCCAACGCCTCTGGAGCAAGCATCGAATGCACTTGCGGTTGCGGCGCGCCAATCACATGGGGAACGGCAAGGATCGCCACACCGAGGACTTTCATCAGCCAGTGACGGCTGAACACGAACAGCGAGATACCGACGGCGGTGGAGGCGGCGGTACCGATCCACCACAGTTGCCGTTGTGCCAGGTCGGCGGCGGCAGTGCCGGGCAATTCAGGTGGCAGGCCGAGGGTCGGCGCGAGCACGAAGGTCGCGTAACCGGCCAGGCCCCAGAGCAGGCCCTGGGAGGTTTTGGTTGGCGCACGCAAGGTGTACAGGCCGGCCAGCATCAGGGCGAAACCGACAGCTACCACCAGGTTGCCGCCGGTGGTGGACAGCACGCGCTGCCAGCCGTCTTCCGGCTCCCAGGCTTGTGCATCGTGAGTGTGGGCAGCCATCGCACCGTCGGCGTGCTCATGCATTTCAACAGCGGCCGGTTCGGATTTTTCGTAGGTCTCGGCCTGCAAAATCAGCGGTGCGACCCAGAAGCTTTGCAGCAGGGTCAGCAACAGGGCGGCCAGCAGCCCGGTGAAACCTGCGGTTTGCGCAATACGCTTGATCATGTCGACAGCTCTCAATGGCACGGGAACGCGGAGCTGTGGCGGGTATCGTGGGCGGCGTTGTGCACCGCTTCGATGTGCGAGAAACCGGCGAAATACACAAGGCTTGCGCCCAGAATCGACGCGCAGACGGCGGCGGTCAGACGTTGGGTCAGGGTTGAGGTGGTGCTCGCGGATGTGTGTTCGGCGCTGCTGATGATCGACATGGCGTATCCCTCTGGTCTGTCAGCGGGGAATAAGAGCGCATGCAAACCCCCGCACGACCAGGCGCGCAGAGGTTCAAACAGCGCCCGCCCACCGCGGGTTTGTTGGTTCAGTGATCGTACTGGTCACTTTGTGTTGCGGGCCGGTCTCCGGGCTCACGAGGGGCAAAGGCTTGGGCCTGAACCTGAAAACATCACCTTCCCATGCCTTGGGGGCACAGTGGATCTGACGCTTCGCTCGCTTACCGTTGCGGGGGCAGCACCGGACTGACATGGCTTAAGAGTAAAGCACATGATTCACCGGTTTCCCGTTTCACCCTGTGAAGGGCACCCGTAACAAGGTGTGTAGGAGAGCATGGGCGGGGGTTGGGCGTCAATTGGCAAGGGTTCTCAACTCGAAACCGAGTCGCTTTCTTCGCGAGCAAGCCCGCTCCCACACTTGACCCTTTTCCCCTGCAAGAACCCGATCAAATGTGGGAGCGGCGGTGCGGCGATCCGACTTGCTCGCGAAGGGCACACCGCAGAAGTCACGTGAACATTGACCCGCCCCAAGACCATGCGTAGCCTTGCGCTCTCGAGGTTCTTCGGTATTTGCCGAAGCTAAGAAGGGAACGCGGTCGATGCCGCGGCTGCCCCCGCAACTGTGAACGGTGATGTTCGTTGCCACGCCACTGCAGGCTCAATCCATGAGGCCGGCGGGAAGGCGCAGCGAATGCCAGGCTCAAGGCCGGCACACCGTCAGCCAGGAGACCTGCCTCGTTACAGATTCTCACTTTCAACCGGGCGGGGTGATCCGGTGGCGAACTCTTCAGGCACGCGACCCCGCGTTGCCGGTCGTCGTCCCGCATGCCCGCCACCTAAGCCATAGGGCATCCGATGAAAACACTGGCCAAACTCCCCGTCACCATCGTCACCGGCTTTCTCGGCTCGGGCAAGACCACGCTGCTGCGGCACATGCTCGACAACGCCCAGGGGCGCCGCATCGCGGTGATCGTCAACGAATTCGGCGAGTTGGGCATCGACGGCGAAATCCTCAAGCAGTGCTCCATCGGTTGCACCGAAGAAGAAGCCAACGGCCGTGTCTATGAGCTGGCCAACGGCTGCCTGTGCTGCACTGTCCAGGAAGAATTCTTCCCGGTGATGCGCGAACTGGTGGCCCGTCGCGGCGATCTGGACCACATTCTGATCGAAACCTCCGGTCTGGCCCTGCCCAAGCCGCTGGTGCAAGCCTTCCAGTGGCCGGAAATCCGCAGCGCCTGCACGGTGGACGCGGTGATCACCGTGGTCGACAGCCCGGCCGTGGCCGCCGGCACCTTTGCCGCGTTCCCGGATCAAGTCGACGCCCAACGCAAGCTCGACCCGAACCTGGACCACGAATCGCCACTGCACGAACTGTTCGCCGACCAACTGGCCAGCGCCGACCTGGTGATTCTCAACAAAACCGACCTGATCAACCCGGCGGACCTGGCCCGTGTACGCCTGGAAGTCGCCGAGGAATTGCCGCCAGCGGTGAAAATCGTCGAAGCCAGTAGCGGTCGCCTGCCGCTGGACGTGCTGATCGGCCTGGGTGCAGGCTCCGAAGAGCACATCGACAGCCGTCACAGCCACCACGACCATCACCACGATGGCGACGACGATCATGATGACCACGATCACGATGCCTTCGATTCGATCTCCATCGAACTGCCGCAAGCCGACGAAAGCCTGCTGCTGGATGCGCTGACCCAATTGGTGGTCCAGCACGGCATCCTGCGGGTCAAGGGTTTTGCGGCAATCCCGAACAAACCGATGCGCTTGCTGATCCAGGGCGTGGGCACGCGTTTTGATAAGCACTTCGACCGCCAGTGGGGCGCCGAAGAAGCACGCGTAACCCGCCTGGTGCTGATCGGCCAGGAACTGGACGCCACTGTTCTCGAAGCGCAATTGCGCGCCGCGCTCAGCGTGTAAACCATGCACCTGCTCAGGACCCAGCCCGGCGGTTTCGTGTCGGAAGACAACATTGCCGACCTTGGACAAACCCCCGCCGAGCTGGTGGTCCTGTGCAGCGGCGATTCCAGCCTGGCGCTGCTTGCCGAAGCGGCGCAGCAATTGCCCGACGATTACCCGAGCGTGCGCCTGGCCAACCCGATGCAGGTGCAGAACCATGCCTCGGTCGATTTGTACGTCGATGAAGTGCTGCGTCACGCCAGGGTGATCCTGATTTCGCTGCACGGCGGCATCGCCTATTGGCGTTACGGCATCGAGCGCCTGGTGGAGCTGTCGCAGCGCGGCGTGCAGGTGATTCTGGTGCCGGGCGATGATCGCCCGGACCCGGAGCTCAGCGACCTGAGCACCGTCGGTGCCGAGGATCGCGACCGGCTCTGGCAGTTTCTGCGCCAGGGTGGCATGGGCAACGCCCTCGATTTCTTCCGCTGCCTGGCTAACCGCTGGCTGGTCCGTGATTACACTTGGGGCGAGCCGCAAACCCTGCCGCGCACGGCGGTTTACCATCCGCACAAACACTCCGCCGCGCTGAGCGACTGGCAGGCCGACTGGCACGCCGATCAACCGGTGGCGGCGGTGCTGTTCTACCGCTCGCATTTGCAGGCGGCGAACACCGCGTTCATTGATGTTTTTTGCCAACGATTGCAGGCGGCGGGGTTGAATCCATTGCCGATTGCGCTGGCCAGCCTGAAAGAACCCGGTTGTCTTTGCGTGGTCGAGGACTGGCTGGACGAGGCCAACGTCTCGGTGATTTTGAACACCACCGGCTTCGCCCAATCCAGTCCGGAAGCACCCCATCTGCGCCCGTTTCGCCGCAATATTCCGGTGATCCAGGCGATTTGCGCCCAAGACAACGAGCCCGGTTGGCGCGCCAGCGAACAGGGGCTTGGCCCCCGTGACCTGGCGATGCACATAGCCTTGCCTGAACTGGACGGACGCATCATCAGCCGCCCGATCAGTTTCAAGGACCTGGCGTGGCGCAGTGAGCGCAGTCAGTCGGATGTGGTGTGTTACCGGCCGCAAACGGAGCGCATGGATTTCGTGGCCGAACTGGCGCGGCGATGGGTCGATCTGGCGCGGGTACCCAATGCTGATAAACGCATTGCGTTGATTCTCGCCAATTACCCGACCCGCGACGGTCGCATCGGTAACGGCGTCGGCCTGGATACCCCGGCAACCGCGCTGAATATCCTGCGGGCACTGCATGCCGAAGGTTATCCATTACCGGCCGAGTTGCCGGACAGCGGCACCGCGCTGATCCAGCAGTTGCTGGGCGGCGTCAGCAACGACCTCGAGACCCTCGACCTGCGTCCGTGCCAGCAAAGCCTGGGGATGGATGACTATCTGGCGATGTTCAATGCCCTGCCCGAAGCCAACCGCACGGCGGTGCTTGAACGTTGGGGCGCACCGCAGAGCGACCCGATGTGTCGCAGCGGGCGGATGATGATCGCCGGCCTGCGTTTTGGCCTGATCTTCGTCGGCATTCAGCCGGCCCGGGGTTATCAGGTCGACCCGAGCGCGGTGTATCACGACCCGGACCTGGTGCCGCCCCACGGCTACCTGGCGTTCTACTTCTGGCTGCGCAACACCTACGGCGCCCACGGCGTGATCCACGTCGGCAAACACGGCAACCTCGAATGGCTGCCGGGCAAAGGTGTCGGGCTTTCGGAACACTGCTGGCCAGATGCTTTGCTCGGGCCGCTGCCGAACATCTATCCGTTCATCGTCAACGACCCGGGCGAGGGCGCCCAGGCCAAGCGGCGCACCCAGGCGGTGATCATCGATCACCTGATGCCACCGCTGACCCGCGCCGAAACCTACGGCCCGCTGCGCAACCTCGAACTGTTGGCCGACGAGTATTACGAGGCGCAACTGCTGGATCCGCGTCGTGCCCGAGAGTTGCAGCGCGACATCCTGCAACTGGTGCGTGACACCCACATCGACCGTGAACTGCAACTGGACGAACAGCTCGACAGCGATGCCGACGCGGCGATCTGGTTGCCGCGGCTCGACACTTACCTGTGCGACTTGAAAGAGTCGCAGATCCGCGATGGTCTGCATGTATTCGGCGAATCGCCCGCCGGGCGCTTGCGCATCGATACCTTGCTGGCGTTGTTGCGCATTCCACGGGGCGATGGGCGGGGCGCGCAGTCGAGTCTGCTGCGGGCCCTGGCCAAGGCTTTCGGTCTGGGCTTCGACCCACTGGATTGCACGCTGGCCGAACCCTGGGCCGGGCCGCGTCCCGAACCACTTTTGCTTATCAGTAACGAGACCTGGCGTACGGCGGGCGATACCCGCGAGCGCCTGGAACTGTTTGCCGCGCAGTTGATTTCGGACGCGTTGAATAACCCTTGTGGGAGCGGGCTTGCTCGCGAATCGGTCGAGCATTCAACATTGATGTCGATTGACCCACCGCTTTCGCGAGCAAGCCCGCTCCCACAAGGGGCAGGCTGGAATGAAGTGCAGGCCATCATCGATGGTTTGCGCGAAGTAGTTGCCCCGCGCCTGGACGCCTGCGGCCCAGCGGAAATGCGCGGTCTGCTCGACGCCCTCAGCGGTCGCTTCGTCCCGGCCGGCCCCAGCGGCGCGCCCAGCCGTGGTCGCCTGGACGTGCTGCCCACCGGGCGCAACTTCTATTCGGTGGACGTGCGCAACCTGCCGACCACCACGGCGTGGCGCATCGGGTTCCAGTCGGCCAACCTGATTCTGGAGCGGCACCTGCAAGACCACGGCGATCATTTGCGCCAGCTCGGTCTGTCGGTGTGGGGCACCGCGACCATGCGCACCGGCGGCGATGACATCGCCCAAGCGATGGCGCTGATGGGCGTGCGTCCGGTGTGGGCCACCGGCAGCCAGCGGGTCGATGATTTCGAGATTCTGCCGTTGAGTCTGCTTGACCGTCCGCGGGTCGACGTGACCTTGCGTGTGTCCGGTTTTTTTCGCGATGCCTTTGCCAATCTGATTCGCTTGTTCGACGCGGCGGTGCAAGCGGTGGCCGACCTCGATGAGCCGGACGACCTCAACCCGTTGGCGGCCAAGGTACGCGCCGAGCGTGCAGCCTTGCTGCAGTCAGGGCTCGATGAAGAGGCTGCGCGACGTCAGGCCGGCTGGCGGATATTCGGGGCCAAGCCCGGCGCCTACGGCGCGGGCGTGCAGGGCGCCATCGACGGTCGCCTGTGGCAGAGCCGCGAGGACTTGGCCGAGGTCTACCTCAACTGGGGCGGCTACGCTTACGGCGGTTCCGACGAAGGCACCGCCGCCCGCAAACAATTCAGCCAGCGCCTGAGCCAGGTGCAGGCGGTGCTGCAAAACCAGGATAACCGCGAGCACGATTTGCTTGACTCCAACGATTACTACCAGTTTCAGGGCGGCATGCTCGCGGCGGTGGAAAGTCTGAAAGGCGAGGCAGCGGCCAGCTATCATGGCGACCACAGCCAGCCGGACCTGCCGAAGATTCGTACCCTGAAGGAAGAGCTGAACCGGGTGATCCGCTCCCGGGCGGCCAACCCGAAGTGGCTCGAAGGCGTCAAGCGTCACGGCTACAAAGGTGCGTTCGAAATGGCCGCGACGGTCGACAACCTGTTTGCCTTCGACGCCACCACGCAGTTGATCGACGATCACCAGTACGCGTTGCTGGCCGATGCCTATTTGCTCGACCCAGGCACCCGGGATTTTGTCCGTGAACACAATCCCCATGCCTTGCGCGACATGACCGAGCGCATGCTCGAGGCGCAAAAACGCGGGATGTGGAAAGAGCCCGGCGAGTACCGTGAGGCATTGGAGAATCTGTTGCTGGATATAGAAGAAGACAACTAATCACCGCAAACCCTGTGGGAGCGGGCTTGCCCGCGAAGAGGTCGTGTCAGTCGCCATATAGGTTGGATGAGACATTGTTTTCGCGAGCAAGTCGGATCGCCGCACCGCCGCTCCCACAGGGATACAAGTGTCTAAGACATCACCGACCATGACCGAGATTAAACAATGACCGACACCCCGCATTTCCCGCTCTCCGCCGTGGTCGGCGCCGACGATTTGAAGCTGGCCCTGTACCTGACCGCCATCGACCCGAAAATCGGCGGCGTACTGATCGAAGGCCCGCGAGGCATGGCCAAGTCAACCCTGGCCCGCGGTCTGGCGGACCTGTTGGCCAGCGGTCAGTTCGTCACCTTGCCGCTGGGCGCCACCGAGGAGCGCCTGGTCGGCACCCTTGATCTCGACGCGGCGCTGGGCGAAGGTCGGGCACAGTTTTCTCCCGGCGTGCTGGCCAAGGCCGACGGTGGCGTGCTCTATGTCGACGAGGTCAATCTGTTGCCCGATCACCTCGTTGACCTGCTGCTCGATGTGGCCGCCAGCGGCACCAATCTGGTGGAACGCGACGGCATTTCCCATCGGCACTCGGCGAAGTTCGTGC
This sequence comes from Pseudomonas sp. GW821-FHT02A08, assembly GCF_059422045.1. Classification (NCBI taxonomy): domain Bacteria; kingdom Pseudomonadati; phylum Pseudomonadota; class Gammaproteobacteria; order Pseudomonadales; family Pseudomonadaceae; genus Pseudomonas; species Pseudomonas sp. GW821-FHT02A08. The sequence goes on along the minus strand of NZ_JBWKWD010000003.1, from coordinate 66,792 downwards.
TGATTGGCACCATGAACCCGGAAGAGGGCGAATTGCGTCCGCAATTGCTGGACCGTTTCGGCCTGAACGTCGCCCTCGGTGGCCATACCGCGCCGGCCGAGCGCGGTCAGATCATCCGCCGTCGCCTGGATTTCGACAGTGATCCGCAAGGTTTTTGCGCCGAATGGGAATCGGCGCAGGCGTCTCTGCGCGAGCGTTGCCAGAACGCACGTAACGCACTGGCAAACATTCCCCTCGATGACCAGGCGCTGGCACAGATTACCGAGCGCTGCTTTGCTTCTGGCGTCGATGGATTGCGCGCCGATCTGGTCTGGCTGCGTGCCGCCCGGGCGCACGCCGCCTGGCGCGGGGCGAGCGCTATCGCCGAGGACGATATCGATGCCGTCGCGGAGTTCGCCTTGCGCCATCGTCGTCGCGAGCATTCGCCACCGCCTCCCGCGCAATCCCAAGCGGCGCAACCCTCTGCGCCGCAGAACGCCAATCCGAGCGAAGGGCAGGGCCAGTGGGGCGAGTTGCCTGCCCAAGCGCTGGCGGTCGGCGCACGACGTGAAGTGCCGAGCTGGCCAAAAAAGCCCTAGGCATTCGTCCTCGCTCAAACGCGGGGGCGAATGCCAGACCCCGTGCCGGGCGGCTGGACCACGGCAAACAGGGCAAGCGTCACGCCGCACGCAATGGCTCGGTCAACTGGCCCGGTACATTGCTCAATGGTCGGCCGCGTCAGCGCGACGATCTGTTGTTTCACCTGCGCACTCGTTCGCCCCATGAACTGTGGCTGGTGATCGTGGATGCCTCCGCATCGACCCGCCGTCATCAGGCATTAAGCGATGCCAAGGGCTTGCTGGCGCAGTTGTTCGACGATGCCTATCGTCAGCGCGCGCGACTGGCGTTGCTCACGGCCAGCGGTGCTGCACCCAAGTGGCAGGTGCAGGGGTTGAAGGCTTCGACGGGGTTGCGCCATTGGCTCGACGGCCTGGGTGCCGGTGGCGGCACGCCGCTGCTGGCGGCATTGAGCGAAGCAGGGCAGTGGCTTGCCGCACGGCAGAAACGTTTTCCGGCAGAGCAGCAGCGCTTGTTGCTGGTGACCGATGGCCGGCTCAAGGACTGGCCGTTGTTGCCCGTGCTGGAGTGCCCGGGGTTGCTGATCGACATCGAGCGCGGACCGATCAGGCTCGGGCGCAGCCGGGTGTTGGCGGCGCAGTTGCAGGCCGAGTATCGGCATATTGACGAGCTGATTCCGGGCTGAGATCTGTTTTGCCTGTACTGGCCCCTTCGCGGGCAAGCCCGCTCCCACATTTGGAATGCGTTCCGCCCTGTGGGAGCGGGCTTGCCCGCGAAGGCGGTGGATCAGTCAACATCAATACCGGATTACTTGCCCATCGCCTGCCGATACTGCCGGGTGCGCTTGCCAATGTATAACCGGTCGAGAATCAACGCCCACAACGCCGAAACTTCAGGTCGGGTTTTGCGCCCACGGCTCAAGCGATGCAGCTGGAACTTGACCACCGCCATGCTCGCCAGTGCCGCCAGGGGCTTGCGCTTCCAGCGGATCGGCGGCAGTTGCGGATGACTGTCCTGGCCTTCGCGCCAGTGCTTGACCAGGTGCGGTTCCACGGCCAGCGCAGTGCCGATGCCGGCCATGGCGATGCCGCTGTCGAGAACCTGTTCGACGATTGCCAAACGCCGGATCCCACCGGTCACCATCACCGGCATCCGCGCCACGCTGGCCAATTCGCCGGCCATTTCCAGAAAGTACGCCTCACGTGCCAGGGTCCGGCCGTCGCGGGCTTCGCCTTGCATGGCCGGTGCTTCGTAACTGCCGCCGGAGAGCTCCAGCAGATCGATCGGTAGTTCGTTGAGCCACTGGATTACTTGCCGTGCATCATCGGCATCGAAACCTCCGCGCTGGAAATCCGCCGAGTTGAGCTTTACTGACACACAAAATTGCGGCGACACAACCTTGCGAACCGCCTCGACGACGGACAACAGCAGGCGCGCACGATTTTCCAGGGTGCCGCCCCATTGATCGGTGCGCCGATTGGTGAGCGGCGAAAGAAACTGGCTGATCAGGTAGCCGTGGGCGGCGTGGATCTGCACGCCGGTAAAACCGGCTTTCTCGGCCAGTGCGGCGCTGGTGGCGAAGCGTCGGATCACCTCCTGGATGTCGTCTTCGCTCATGGGCTTGGGTTCGGCGAACATCTTCGAGAACTGGCCCAGATCCAGAGCAACCGTCGACGGCGCCAGAGTTTGCTGGCCAAGGTTGGCCATGGTCTGGCGGCCAGGGTGGTTGAGCTGCACCCAGAAATGCGCACCGCCAGCCCGGCCGACGCTGGCCCACTGGCGGAAGCGCTCCAGATGGCGTTCGTCTTCCAGCGCTACGCCGCCGGGGCCGGTCATGGCGCGGCGGTCGATCATCACATTGCCGGTCAGCAACAAACCGGCTTCGCCTTCGGCCCAGGCCTGATAGAGGCGAAACAGCGCCTGGTCGGGCACCTGATCGGTGTTGGCGAGGTTCTCTTCCATGGCGGCTTTGGCAATGCGATTGCCGATGGTCTGGCCGTTGGGCAAATTCAAGATCTGGAAGGGTGACATGCTTGACTCCTCGAAGTGATGAGTAGAGGCTAAGCTTAAAGTTAACTTTAATGTCAAGCAGGAAAATGAGGGCGCAATGAAAATTGGCGAATTGGCGCAGTTGAGCGGGCTGACCGCATCGCGCATCCGTTTTTACGAGTCTCAGGGGTTGATCCGGCAGGTCGAGCGTTCTTCCAACGGGTATCGGCGTTACTCGCAACAGGCACTGCAAACCCTGCAACTCATCCAGTGTGCGCAGCAGGCCGGTTTCAGCCTGGAGGAGCTCAAGCAATTGCTGCCGGATAATGTGACGGGCGCGTTCAAGCACGATGAGTTGATGGCCGGCCTCCATCGCAAGATCGAGCAGATCGAAGAGATGCAACGGCACCTGGCCCATAGCAAGGCGCAGTTGCTGGAATGGATCGACACCATTGAGGCCCGACCCGAAGGCATGACCTGCGACGAAAATGCCGAGCGGGTGATGACGTCATTCAAGCACTGATTGCGAGGACATCGGTTCAGAGCACAAGGGTTGCCCGGCAGCGCTGACGGTGAATGCCGATGCCGATGGAGCAGGGCTGTGCATTGGCGCAGCCCGTTTGAGAACCAGATACCCGCCCTTTGTAGCCAACGGTAGCGGTTACGGTGCCGGGTGATTCGTAACGTTTTTAACTGTTTTTACGCATCCCTCTGATTCAAAACAAATTTCATTCCCCCTCACATTCCCTCCACATCTTGTGGCACACTTTCTGCTGTCTATTCCGTTGTTACATACCATATTCCGGTATAGCGGAATGCACATTACCCTGGAGTGCTTGCCATGCATCGCCGACCTTCCTTGTTCAAAGCATGTGTTTTTCTGTTCGCGGCTTCTGCCACTGCCATGGGCGTGGCCCAGGCGGCGGACAGTAAGCTCGATAGCGTTCTGGCCCGCGGCAAACTGATTGTGGGCACCGGCAGCACCAACGCGCCGTGGCACTTCCAGGGCGCGGATGGCAAGTTGCAGGGTTTCGATATCGATATCGCCCGAATGGTCGCCAAAGGGTTGTTCAACGACCCGAGCAAGGTCGAGTTCGTGGTGCAGTCGTCCGACGCGCGTATCCCCAACCTGCTGACCGACAAGGTCGACATGAGTTGCCAGTTCATCACCGTGACCGCCAGCCGTGCCCAGCAAGTGGCGTTCACCCTGCCGTACTACCGCGAAGGCGTCGGCCTGCTGTTGCCGGCCAACAGCAAGTACAAGGAAATCGACGACATGAAAGCCGCCGGCGATGGCCTGACCGTGGCGGTGCTGCAAAACGTCTATGCCGAAGAGTTGGTGCATCAGGCGCTGCCCAAGGCCAAGGTCGATCAGTACGACAGCGTTGACCTTATGTATCAGGCCGTGAACTCCGGTCGTGCCGACGCGGCAGCCACCGACCAGTCTTCGGTCAAATACCTGATGGTGCAGAACGCCGGCCGCTATCGCAGCCCGGCTTACGCCTGGAGCCCGCAAACCTACGCCTGCGCGGTCAAGCGCGGCGATCAGGACTGGCTGAACTTCGTCAACACTACCCTGCATGAAGCCATGACCGGCGTTGAGTTCCCGACTTACGCGGCATCGTTCAAGCAATGGTTCGGCGTAGACCTGCCGACTCCCACGATTGGTTTCCCTGTCGAATTCAAATGATCCCGTGAGAGCGGGGCGGTGATGAATCGCCCCGTTCAGGTACTGCTGACCATGAACTATCAGTTGAACTTTGCCGCCGTGTGGCGCGATTTCGACACCTTGCTGGCGGGGCTCGTCATGGGCCTTGAACTGGCCCTGGTGTCGATCGCCATCGGCTGCGTGATCGGCCTGATGATGGCGTTTGCTTTGCTGTCGAAGCATCGCGCATTGCGGGTACTGGCGTCTGTGTATGTCACGGTGATCCGCAACACGCCGATCCTGGTGTTGATCTTGTTGATCTACTTTGCGTTGCCGAGCCTGGGGATCCGGCTGGACAAGATCCCGTCGTTCATCATCACCCTGTCGTTGTATGCCGGGGCGTACCTGACCGAAGTGTTCCGTGGCGGTTTGCTGAGCATTCCCAAGGGCCTGCGTGAAGCCGGTTTGGCCATTGGCCTGGGCGAGTGGCAGGTCAAGGCCTACGTTACCGTGCCGGTGATGCTGCGCAATGTATTGCCGGCGCTGTCGAACAACTTCATTTCGCTGTTCAAGGACACCTCGCTGGCGGCCGCGATTGCCGTACCGGAGCTGACCTATTACGCGCGCAAGATCAATGTCGAGAGCTACCGGGTGATTGAAACCTGGCTGGTGACCACGGCGCTCTATGTGGCGGCCTGTTACCTCATTGCCATGATGCTGCGTTACCTCGAACAGCGTCTGGCGATTCGCCGATAGGAGGCCCCCATGTACGAATCCCCCAGTTGGTTGCATGAGTTGTGGGTGGCGCGCGAACCCCTGTGGCAGGGCTTTCTGACCAGTGTCCAGGTGTCGGTGCTGGCGATTTTGCTTGGCACGCTGGTTGGTGTCGTCGCCGGACTGGTACTGACCTACGGCAAGTTCTGGATGCGCGCGCCGTTTCGTTTTTATGTCGATGTGATACGCGGCACGCCGGTGTTCGTGCTGGTGCTGGCGTGCTTCTACATGGCGCCGGCACTCGGCTGGCAGATCAGCGCCTTCCAGGCCGGCGCGCTGGGTTTGACGCTGTTCTGCGGCTCCCACGTTGCCGAGATCGTGCGCGGTGCGTTGCAGGCATTGCCGAACGGGCAGATGGAGGCGAGCAAGGCCATCGGCCTGACGTTCTACCAGGCTCTCGGTTACGTGCTGTTGCCCCAGGCGTTGCGACAGATCCTGCCGACCTGGGTCAACTCGTCCACCGAGATCGTCAAGGCCTCGACCCTGTTGTCGGTGATCGGCGTGGCCGAGCTGCTGCTCAGCACCCAGCAGATCATCGCCCGGACGTTCATGACCCTGGAGTTTTACCTGTTCGCCGGTTTCCTGTTCTTCGTCATCAACTACGGCATCGAGTTACTCGGCCGGCACATTGAAAAGCGGGTGGCTTTGCCATGACTCAGACTCAAACCAATGCACAAAACGGCCAACCGTTGCTGGACATTCGCGGCCTGCGCAAGCGTTACGACCAGCTCGAAGTGCTCAAGGGCGTCGACCTGAGCATGCAGCGCGGCAACGTGGTGACGCTGATCGGCTCCAGTGGTTCGGGCAAGACCACGCTGCTGCGCTGCGTGAACATGCTTGAAGAGTTCCAGGGCGGGCAGATCCTGCTCGACGGTGAATCCATCGGTTATGACGAGGTCAATGGCAAACGCATTCGCCACCCGGAAAAAGTCATTGCCCGCCATCGCGCCATGACCGGCATGGCGTTCCAGCAGTTCAACCTGTTCCCGCACCTGAGCGCATTGCAGAACGTCACCCTGGGCTTGCTCAAGGTCAAGAAGCTGCACAAGGACGAGGCCGTGGCCCTGGCCGAGAAATGGCTGGAGCGCGTTGGCCTGCTGGAACGGCGCGATCACTTTCCCGGTCAATTGTCTGGCGGTCAGCAGCAGCGCGTGGCGATCGCCCGGGCGATTGCGATGAACCCGAGCCTGATGTTGTTCGACGAAGTGACCTCGGCGCTGGACCCGGAACTGGTGGGCGAAGTGTTGAGCGTGATCAAGGGCCTGGCCGAAGACGGCATGACCATGCTGCTGGTGACCCACGAAATGCGTTTTGCCTTCGAGGTCTCGGACAAGATCGTCTTCATGAATCAGGGACGTATCGAAGAGCAGGGGCCGCCCAAGGACCTGTTCGAACGCCCGCAATCGCCACGACTGGCAGAATTTCTCAAAAGCACCCGTTTTTGATCCTTCAATTTTCAATCAGGAGAAACACTCATGAGCATTACTCGTTACGGCACCGGCAGCACCGCCGCTGGCGGTCAGCCTCGCCCTTTCGCCCGCGCTGTTGAAGCCGATGGCTGGCTGCACGTTTCCGGGCAGGTGCCGGCGGTGGACGGCGAGATCATTACTGGCGGTATTGTCGAACAGACCCACCAGGCCATGAAAAACCTGATCGCGATTCTCCAAGAGGCAGGTTATGGCCTGGAAGACGTGGTGCGTGCTGGTGTATGGCTGGAGGATCCGCGGGATTTCACCAGTTTCAACAAAGTCTTTTCCGAGTACTTCAAGCCCGAGCACGCCCCGGCGCGGGCCTGTGTGCAGGCGAACATGATGGTCGACTGCAAGGTCGAGATCGATTGCATCGCGTACAAGAAAAAGGCCTGAGATTTGCGGTGAATTCTTCGCGAGCAAGCCCGCTCCCACAGGGGAGTGCATTCCAAATGTGGGAGCGGCGGTGCAACGATTCGACTTGCTCGCGAAGGCGACCTTACGGCCAGCATGGCGCTCTGGGTAAACTCCCAGCGACTTTGAATGGGAACCACTGAAATGACCGAAGACACCATCAAGCGCCGGGCACGCGGTCTGGACCGGGCGTTCGATATCCTCGATTTCCTCAAGGAAATCGGCCAGCCCCTGCGCCCGAACGACATCGCCAACGGCATCGGAAGCCCCAAATCCACAGTCTACGAACTGGTGGCCTCGCTGCTGGAGCGACGGATCCTGGAGCCGGTGGGCAAGGACGGTCACGTCTACCTCGGTCGTCAGTTGTACTTTCTCGGCCAGGCGCATTTGCGCCATTTCGACCTCACCCGCGAGGCCGATCACGCCTTGCAGGAAATCGTCAGCCAGACCCGTGAAACCGCGCAGATGTGCCTGCTCAACGGGCGCAAATACACCGTTGCGCTGATGAAAGAGGGGGAGCGGCATTTTCGCATTTCCTCGGACATCGGCGAAAACGCGCCCATCCCCTGGACCGCATCCGGGCGCCTGTTGCTGGCGCACCTGAGCGACCAGGCAATCGTCGACCTGATCGACCACGACGACTTCATCCTGCCCGATGGCGAACGCTTGCCTCTGGAGCAGTTCCTCAAGGAAATCCGTCAGGCCGGTATCGATGGATTCTTTTCCTTCGATAGCGTCGCCGACACCTTTACCCATTGCTTCGCCGCGCCGGTCAAAGACCCCAACGGCGTGGCCATCGCGACCCTGTGTATCGTCGCCCCACGGGCCGATGCCAAGAATAACTACAACGACTACCGCCGGGTGCTGATCGAAAGCGCCAACAGCCTGGCCCGTCGCATCAACGAATAACAGCGGCTGCCTGCGGCCGCGTGAACGAGGAGTTCGACCATGTCTTCTGCCCCCCATACTGCCAACGTCGACAAAGGCGCTGCCCCGATCGGTGCCAACCTGGTGCGTGACGTCAGCCTGCCCGCGTTGGTACTGCACCGCGAGGCGCTGGAACACAACATCCGCTGGATGCAGGCGTTCGTCAGCAACAGCGGTGCGGAACTGGCGCCCCATGGCAAGACCAGCATGACCCCGGCGTTGTTCCGTCGCCAACTGGAAGCCGGTGCCTGGGGCATCACCCTGGCCAGCGCCACCCAAACCCGCGCGGCCTACGCCCATGGCGTACGCCGGGTGCTGATGGCCAACCAGTTGGTCGGCATGCCGAACATGGCATTGATCGCCGACCTGCTGGCCGACCCGACGTTCGACTTCTATTGCATGGTCGATCACCCGGACAACGTCGCCGACCTCGGTGCCTACTTCGCCTCCCGTGGCGTGCGCCTGAACGTGATGATCGAATACGGCGTGGTCGGCGGGCGTTGCGGTTGCCGCAGCGAACAGGAAGTGCTCGACCTGGCCAAGGCCATCGCCGCGCAACCGGCCCTGGCCCTGACCGGAATCGAGGGCTACGAAGGCGTGATCCATGGCGATCACGCCGTGACCGGCATTCGTGATTTCGCCGCGTCACTGGTGCGTCTGGCGGTGCAGTTGCAGGACAGCGGTGCCTTCGCCATAGCCAAGCCGATCATCACCGCGTCGGGTTCGGCCTGGTATGACCTGATTGCCGAGTCCTTCGAAGCACAGAACGCTGCCGGGCGTTTCCTCAGCGTGCTGCGTCCCGGCAGTTACGTGGCCCATGACCATGGCATCTACAAGGAAGCGCAGTGCTGCGTGCTCGACCGTCGCAGCGACCTGCACGAAGGCTTGCGTCCGGCGCTGGAAGTGTGGGCGCACGTGCAGTCGTTGCCGGAACCAGGGTTTGCGGTGATTGCCCTGGGCAAGCGCGACGTGGCCTACGACGCCGGTTTGCCGGTGCCGTTGCTGCGTTACAAGGCGGGCGCGGTACCAGCCAAAGGCGATGATGTGAGCACCTGCAAAGTGACCGCGGTGATGGACCAGCATGCGTTCATGTCCGTGGCGCCGGGGGTTGATCTGCGGGTGGGCGACATCATCTCGTTTGGTACTTCGCACCCGTGCCTGACGTTCGACAAGTGGCGTGTTGGCTGTCTGGTAGATGAGCAACTGAATGTCATCGAGACCATGGAAACCTGTTTCTAAGGCTGAAGACCGAGGTGCGGCTTTCGCGAGCAAGCCCGCTCCCACAGGGGAACGCGTTCCAAATGTGGGAGCGGGCTTGCCCGCGAAGAGGCCCGCCCAGACAACAAAGAAACACCAGAGACCCCACAACAATGAACACCATCAGCACCCTGGGCCCCAACATTCCACGCATCGCCCTGATCGGCGAGTGCATGATCGAGTTGCAGCATCGCGCCGACGGCAGCCTGCAACAGAGCTTCGGTGGCGACACCTTGAATACGGCCGTGTACTTGTCCCGGGAACTGGGAACGGACGGCTCCGTGGACTACGTCACCGCCCTGGGCGATGACAGTTTCAGCGACGCGATGTGCCAGAGTTGGGCGGCGGAAAATATCGGCCTCGAAATGGTCCAGCGCCTGCCCGGACGCCTGCCGGGTTTGTATTGCATCCAGACGGACGCCGCCGGTGAGCGACGCTTTCTGTACTGGCGCAACGAGGCCGCAGCACGCGATTGCTTCACCACCCCGGCCGCCGTGCCGATCCTCGCCGCGCTGCCGGATTACGACGTGCTGTACTTCAGCGGCATCACCCTGGCGGTACTGGGCGTGCAAGGCCGGGAAAAACTGCTGGAAACCCTGATCGAAGCCCGTCAGCGCGATGCGCGGATCGTGTTCGACAACAACTACCGGCCACGGCTGTGGGCATCGGTCGAGGACGCACAAGCGGCGTATCGCAGCGTACTGCCGCATGTCGACATGGCATTGCTGACGGTGGATGACGAACAGGCTTTGTTTGGTTATGCCGATTGTGACGCGGTGTTTGCCGCGTATGAGCAGGTCGGTACGCCGGAAGTGGTGCTCAAGCGCGGCGCCCAAGCGTGCCTGATTCGTTGTGATGGCGAGTCATTCGAGGTGCCGGCGAAAAAGGTCGAGCGGGTGGTGGACACCACGGCGGCGGGAGATTCGTTCAGCGCGGCGTATCTGGCTTCGCGGCTCAAGGGCGGCAGCCCGGTGGATGCCGCCGAGGCCGGGCATCGGTTGGCGAGCCGGGTGATTCAGGTGCCGGGGGCGCTGATCCCGAAGTAAGCGCTCAATGGCCGCTTGCTGCGCAATCGGTTCGCGGGCAAGCCCGCTCCCACAGTGTTTGGTGGTGTGGCTGCAATCTGTGGCAACTCACAAATCCCTGTGGGAGCGGGCTTGCCCGCGAAGAGGCCCGAAAGCCAAATGCATCAGTCCCGGTAGAACACCTGCACCAAGTGATACCCGAACTTGCTCTTGATCGGTCCATGCACCACTCTCAGCGGTTTCTTGAAGATCACCGCATCGATCACACCCACCAACTGCCCCGGCCGCACTTCACCGAGGTCGCCGCCGCGCTTGCCCGATGGGCAGGTCGAATACTTCTTGGCCAGCACATCGAACGCTTCGCCCTTGGCGATGCGTTGTTTGAGCTGCTCGGCTTCTTCCGAGGTTTTTACCAGAATATGGCGGGCTTGAGCTTTCATGGGGCGGTTACCTTGCAACGATACTGGCTATGTGGGTGGCAGCGGGGGGGCGCGCGATTATGCCTCAACTCAGTCCGGTTGACCGATCATAGTGCGAATCTTGTTGGCCAGCAGGTCGATGGAAAACGGCTTGGCCACCATATCCATGCCTTCTTCGAGGAAACCCTGGCGTTCGGCGGCGATCTCGGCGTATCCGGTCATGAACAGCACTTTCAGTTCGGGACGATGCTGGCGGGCGATTTCCGCCAGTTGGCGGCCGTTCATGCCCGGCAAGCCGACGTCGGTCACCAGCAGGTCCACCCGCAGGTCCGACTCCAGCAGCGGCAGGGCGCCCTTGGCATCTTCGGCTTCATGGGCGCGGTAACCGAGCTCCTTGAGCAGGTCCAGTACCAGCATGCGCACGGCCGCATCGTCCTCCACCAACATCACGGTTTCGCCGGCAATCGCCGCCGGTGCCTCGCCGACTATGGGCGAGAGGACTGTTTCCGGCTCGGTCGAATGCAGGCGCGGCAGGTACAAGCGCACGCTGGTACCCCTCCCGGGCAGGCTGAACAGACTGACGTGGCCCCCCGTTTGCTGGGCAAAACCGTAAATCATCGACAAGCCCAGACCGGTGCCCTGGCCGATGGGCTTGGTGGTGAAGAACGGGTCGAATGCCTTGGACAGCACTGTGGGCGTCATGCCGGTGCCGTTGTCACTGACGGCAATCATCACGTAGTCGCCGGCCTTGACCGGTTCCAGGGTGGTGATGTCGCTACCGTCGAGGTACAGGTTGGCGGTTTCGATCTGCAGCTCGCCGCCATCGGGCATGGCGTCCCGGGCATTGATCACCAGGTTGAGCAAGGCGTTTTCCAGCTGGCTGACATCGGTACTGACCCGCCAGATGTCCTCGGCCAGTTGCAGTTTGAGTTCGATGTGGTCGCCCTTGGTACGCCTGAACAAGTCTTCGAGCGAATGAATCAACTCGTTGGGGTTCAGCGGCTTGCGGTTGAGCGACTGACGCCGGGAGAACGCCAGCAAGCGATGGGTGAGGGCGGCGGCACGGTTGGCCGAGGACACGGCCGCCTCGGTGAACCTGCCTATCTCGCTGGTGCGGCCGTCGGCAATGTAGCGTTGCATCAGGTCGAGGCTGCCGATGATGCCGGTGAGCATGTTGTTGAAGTCATGGGCGATGCCGCCGGTAAGCTGGCCGACCGCTTCCATTTTCTGTGCATGACGCAGGGCGTCTTCGGCACGTTCGCGTTCGAACATCTCGTTTTGCAGGCGCTCGTTGGCTTCGGCGAGTTGGTGGGTGCGGGCGGCAACCCGCTCTTCAAGGGTTTCGTTGAGGTTGCGCAGGGCTTCTTCGGTCTTTTTGCGTTCGGTTTCGTCGATCACGAAGATGTAGAAACCGTTCACCGCGCCATCCGCGCCGTGGCGTGGCAGGTAGTTCATCAAGGCCTGGCGGACGCTGCCGTCGCGGTGTGGCGTACTGATGCTGAAGCAGCAGGGCCGGCCGGACAGTGCCTCAGTGATGTACGGGGCGCGCAGCGCGTAAGCCTCTTCGCCAATCACTTCAAGAATGGTTCGCCCGTAAAGCTCTTGCGGCGTCAGCCCGTACCAGTCCAGGTACGCCGCATTGTTCAGGCGAAAGCGTTCTTCGCGGTCGACGTAGCTGATCAGGACCGGCATGGCGTTGATGATCAGTTGCAGCTCGGTCTGGCTCTGGCGCAGGGCCTGCTCGGTGTGTTTGCGTTCGGTCAGGTCCAGGGCGGCGCCGAGGAAGCGCATCGGCCGGCCGTGGTGGTCCTTGTAGCAGCGACCGCGGGCAAACACCCAGCGCATCTGGCCGTCGGTTTGCAGCAGGCGATATTCCTCGGCGTATTCGGTGCCGTGGGTAATGCAATGCTTGATGCTGCGGGCGATCAGGGCGCGGTCTTCGGGGTGTACGCCGTGCAGGTATTCACTGATAGGCAACTGACTGGCCATGACCGGGTCGATGCCGTGCAACTGGGCAAAATGCGCATCGGCGATGAAACGGTCCTCGCTGATGTCCCAGTCCCAGGTGCCGACCGCATCGGTGGCGGCGAGGGCCAGTTGCAGGCGCTCCTCGGTTTCACGCTGGGCCTTGAGGCTGGCCGCCGAGCGCTGTTCGAGTTCCAGGGCGATGCGCCGGCGTTCGTTGGTTTCGATGGCGGTGACCAGAATCCCGGCCACCTCGGCACCTTCATCGCGGATCGGGCTGTAGGTCAGATCGAGCCAGACGTCAGACTCCCGGCCCCCGCGTTGCAGGGTAAAGCGCTGCTCGCTGTAGGTTCGAACCTGACCTTGCAGGACGGCGATGTAGATCGGGTCGGTAAAGTCCTGCAGCTCTGGCCAGATCAGGTGGGTCGGTTGACCAAAGGCATGTGGATGCTTGCTTCCGGCGAGCAGGGCGAAGCCGTCGTTGTAGATCTGCGTCAGTTGCGGGCCCCATAGAAGAAGCATCGGCATCGGTGAGTGAATGACGATGTCCACGGCGGTTCGCAGGCTTTGTGGCCAAGTGCTGGCAGCGCCCAGCGGGCTGCTTGCCCAGTCGATGCGGGCGATCAAGGCCTGGGCTTCGCTGGCGGTTGGTGTTGCGTTCATCCGGGTGTCCTGCGCCAATTCGCTATAGCTGGCGTCTATTCTTGCACAGGTGTCAGACGCAGGTTGATTCGAAGGCTTGAGCGGTTACTGTGGGAGCGGGCTTGCTCGCGAAGAGGGCGTGTCAGTCGACATCTTCGTTGGCTGACCTGCCGCCTTCGCGGGCAAGTCGAATCGTCGCACCGCCGCTCCCACAGGTTTTTGCGGTGGTTCAAGACTGGAGTTCGGGCCTGTTTCGGTACTGTTCCAGCGCTTCGGGATTGGCCAGGGCATCGGTGTTTTTCACTTTCTGCCCGTGCACCACATTGCGTACCGCCAACTCAACGACCTTTCCGCTGATGGTCCGGGGAATGTCGGTGACCGCGACAATCTTCGCCGGCACATGGCGGGGCGTGGTGTTGGCGCGAATTGTCTCGCGGATCTGCTGTTGCAGTGCTTCGTCCAGTTCGAGCCCGTCGCGCAAGCGTACGAACAGCACCACTCGCACGTCATCCTGCCACTGCTGACCGATGGCCACACTGTCGAGCACCTGGGGGACTTTCTCCACCTGACGATAGATTTCCGCCGTGCCGATGCGTACGCCGCCGGGGTTGAGCACGGCATCGGAGCGACCGTGGATCATCATCGCGCCATGGGGCCGTTGTTCGGCGTAATCACCTTGGGCCCAGACGCCAGGGAACAGGCTGAAATAGGATTTGCGCAGTTTTTCGCCATCGGGATCGTTCCACAGGCCAATGGGCATCGCCGGGAAGTGCCGGGTGCAGACCAGTTCGCCTTTTTCGCCGATCACCGGGTGGCCTTCGTCGTTCCACACTTCCACGGCCATGCCCAGGCTCTTGCCCATGATTTCGCCGCGCCGCACGGGCGACATCGGATTGCCGTTGACGAAGCACGAGACAATGTCGGTGCCGCCGGACATCGAGGCCAGGCACGCGTCAGCCTTGAAGTCGCGATAGACGTAATCGTAACTGTGGGGCGACAGTGCCGAGCCGGTGCAAAGCAACATCTTGAGGCTGCTCAGGTCATGACTTTCACGGGGCTTGATACCGTTGCTTTCCAGGGTCGCGAGGTATTTGGGGCTGGTGCCGAAGACGGTGATGCGTTCGTCGTCGATCAGGTCGATCAAGCGTTGCGGTTCGGGGTGGAACGGCGAGCCGTCGTAAAGCACCACGGAGCTGCCTGTCGCCAGCGCCGACACCAGCCAGTTCCACATCATCCAGCCACAGGTGGTGTAGTAGAACAGCCGTTCACCGGGGCCGAGATCACCATGCAGTCCGTGTTCCTTGACGTGTTGCAGTAACACGCCGCCGGTGCTGTGGATGATGCATTTGGGCACGCCGGTGGTGCCGCTGGAATAGAGGATGTACAGCGGATGGGCGAAGGGCACCGGGACGAAATCCGGTTCGCCGCCGGATTCGTAGAAATCGTCCCAAAGCGTCACGTTGGCCTGGGTGTGGAATTCTTCGATGTGTGCGTGTGGACGTGCGTAAGGCACGACGATCAGCTGTTGCAGCGAAGGCAAGCGCTCAAGGATCTCGTTGACCTTGGCGGTCTGGTCGATCTCCTTGCCGGCATAGCGGTAGCCGGCGCAGGTCACCAGCACTTTCGGTTCGATCTGGCCGAAACGGTCAACCACCCCCTGGGTGCCGAAGTCCGGCGAAGAGCAGGACCAGATAGCGCCAAGGCTGGTGGTGGCGAGCATGGCCACCAGGGTCTGCCAGGTGTTGGGCATGCAGGCGGCGACCCGGTCACCCACACCGACGCCGGCGGCGATCAAGCCATTCTGAAAACCGGCGACCTGTTCGGCCAGTTCGGCCCAGGTCAAGTGTTCACGTTGGCCGTTTTCGCCGACGGCTACCACGGCGATCGCATCGTCACGACGTTGTAGCAGGTGTTCGGCGAAGTTCAGCGTTGCGCCGGGGAACCACTGGGCGCTGGGCATCTCAGTGCCTTCAAGCAGCACTGCATCGGGTTGTTCGTGGAAGCGGATGTCGAAGAAGTCGACGATGGCCTGCCAGAAGTCTGGGCGTTGATCGATGGACCACTGGTGCAGGGAAGGGTAGTCGTCGATCTTGAGGTGATGCCGCTGATTGACGAAGCGCCGGAAGGCCTCCATGCGCGTCTTGCCGATGCGTTTGGCGTCAGGTTGCCAGAGGATGTCGGACATGGTTTGCCTCTTCTTATGTCTTTAGATCCATTCGCGGGCAAGCCCGCTCCCACAGGGGATCGCATTTCCATGTGGGAGCGAGCTTGCTCGCGATGAACGATCACGCGGTCTGGCAGATGATCACTGCGCCAACCACCCACCATCCACATTCCACGCCGCACCGCGCACCTGGCTGCCGGCTTCACTGCACAGGAACAGCACCAGTTCACCCAGTTGCGGCGGTGTCACGAATTCCAGCGATGGCTGCTTTTCAGCGAGCAAATCGTGTTGCGCCTGCTGCGGGTCAACGCCACTGGCGGCACGATCATCAATCTGCTTTTGCACCAGCGGCGTCAATACCCAGCCTGGGCAGATCGCGTTGCAGGTGACCTGGGTGGTCGCGGTCTCCAGCGCGACCACTTTGGTCAAGCCGATCACCCCGTGCTTGGCGGCGACATAGGCGGCCTTGCCCACCGATCCGACCAGGCCATGCACCGAGGCAATGTTGATCACCCGGCCCCAGCCTTTGGCGCGCATGCCCGGCAGGCTCAAACGGGTGCTGTGGAACACCGACGACAGGTTGATGGCAATGATCGAATCCCAGCGCTCCACCGGGAACTCATCCACCGCCGCCACGTGCTGAATGCCTGCGTTGTTGACCAGAATGTCGACGCCGCCGAACTCGCGCTCGGCGTAGGCGATCATGTCGGCAATTTGTGCCGGATCACTGACATCGGCCGGGTGATGGCCGACCTTGCCGCCAAACTGTTCGACTTCGGCAATCACCTTGGAGGCATCGCCGAAACCATTGAGGATCAGGTTGGCCCCAGCCTTGGCCAGGCTGAGGGCAATCCCCAGGCCGATGCCGCTGGTGGAACCGGTGACCAGTGCGGTCTTGCCCGAAAGAATCGTCATGAATACCTCACACAATGCCAGTGGCGTAGAAAGTGCCGATCACCACGAAAACCGCCAGGGTCTTGATCAGCGTAATACAGAAAATGTCTTTGTAAGCCTCGCGGTGGGTCAGGCCGGTGACCGCCAGCAAGGTAATCACCGCGCCGTTGTGCGGTAGGGTGTCCATGCCGCCGCTGGCCATCGCGGCGACCCGGTGCAGCACTTCCAGGGGAATGTTCGCCGCATGGGCGGCGCTGATGAACTGCTCGGACATCGCCGCCAGCGCGATGCTCATACCGCCCGAGGCGGAACCGGTGATGCCGGCCAGCAGGGTCACGGTAATCGCTTCGTTGACTAGCGGATTGGGAATGCTCTTGAGCCAGTCGGCCAGCACCAGAAAGCCGGGCAAGGACGCGATCACGGCACCGAAGCCATATTCCGAGGCGGTGTTCATTGCCGCCAGCAACGCACCGCTGACCGCGCTTTTACTGCCTTCGGCCAGCTTGCGGCTGATCGCCTTGTAGCCGAACGCCAACACCATGAGGATGCCTACCAACAGCGCGGCCTGGACCGCCCAGATCGCCGTGAGCTTGGCGATGTCCGTGGTCACCGGCGCGGCCATGCCCGGCAGCGCGAGGCTGTGGGTCTTGCCGTACACCTGTGGAATCCATTGGGTGAACAGCAAGTTCATGATGCCCACCGCCAGCAGTGGCGAGAGCGCCAGCCACGGGTTGGGCAGCTTGAGGTCGGCGGCGGTTTCCGGCTCGTTGCGCAGATCAGAACCATAACCTTCACCGGCGCGTTGTGCCTTGTTGCGTTGGCGCTGGAGAAACAGCATGCCGGCACAGAACACGAAGATCGTGCCGATCACGCCCAACCACGGCGCCGCCCAGGCAGTGGTGTTGAAGAACGTGCTGGGGATGATGTTCTGGATCTGCGGGGTGCCGGGCAAGGCGTCCATGGTGAACGAGAACGCGCCCAGGGCAATCGTCGCCGGGATCAGGCGCTTGGGGATGTTGCTCTGGCGGAACATTTCAGCGGCAAACGGGTAGACCGCGAACACCACCACAAACAGCGACACGCCGCCGTAGGTCAGCAGGGCGCAGACCAGCACGATCACCAGCATCGCCTGGCGGGTGCCGAGCAGGCGAATTGCCGCCGCGACGATGGAGCGCGAGAAGCCGGACAGTTCGATCAGCTTGCCGAACACCGCGCCGAGCAGGAACACCGGGAAATACAGCTTGATGAAGCCGACCATTTTTTCCATGAACACCCCGGTGAAAGCGGGGGCGACGGCAGACGGGTCGGTCAGCAGGACAGCGCCGAGGGCGGCAATCGGGGCAAAGAGGATAACGCTATAGCCACGGTAGGCAGCCAGCATCAGCAGCGCGAGGGCTGCCAAGGCAATGATCACACTCATGGTGTGTCTCCTGGGTTGTTATTTTTGTTGGGTGAAGCCTGGTAGGAGAGGCGTATAGCGAGTTTTGTGCCATCTTTTTAAGTTATTGAAATATAAGGATATATTTTCAGAATGATGAGCTTGTCAGATGGTTTTGTCTCTGGTTTGAGACTTGCTTTGGCAGTGCCGGCCTCTTCGCGGGCAAGCCCGCTCCCACAGTTGACTGAGTTGGTCAGGAGAGCAAGGTCTCCTGTGGGAGCGGGCTTGCTCGCGAAGGACTTTCCAACAATGGAGATTAATGTCTCTTTATTGAGACTCTGCGATCCCCAGCGCCACCATCTTCTTGTACAGCGTCGACCGCCCCAGCCCCAGCCGCGCCGCTGCATCAACCACCTTGCCCCCGCATTGCGCGAGGGTGGTTTCGATCAATTGCCGGTCAAACCGCTCCCGCGCCGCGCTGAACGTCTCATGGGCAAGCGGTTCGATGGTCAAGGGCGCCACGCGCTCCACCGGTGTGAACGTACCAATCGCCGCGCGGATGTCCGCCACCGTCAGGCGCAAGTCATCACTGAGCAGCGCGGCCCGCTCCAGCACGTTGCGCAGTTCCCGGATGTTCCCCGGCCAGGCGTGTTGGCCCAGCAGTTCCAGGGCTTCGTGGTGCAATTCATGCTGGCTGCGCAGTTCTTCGAGAATGGCTTCGCTGAGGGCCGGCACATCATCCAGTCGGTCGCGCAGGGGCGGAACCTGGATCGGCAGCACGTTGAGCCGGTAGTACAAGTCGGCGCGGAATTCGCCGCGTTTGATGGCTGCTTCGAGGTCCGTAGAGGTCGCGGCGATCACTCGCACATCGCTCTGGATCACTTCGTTGGAGCCCACCGGCTCGAATTCCTTTTCCTGCAACACCCGCAGCAGTTTGCTTTGCAGGGGCAGCGGCATGTCGCCGATTTCGTCGAGGAACAGCGTGCCGCCCTGGGCGATCTGCAATTTGCCGGCGCGGCCTTTGCGGTCGGCACCGGTAAACGCGCCGGGCGCGGTGCCGAAGAATTCGGCCTCCAGCAAGGATTCAGGAATTGCCGCGCTGTTGATACTGACAAACGCCTTGTGCGCGCGGGGCGAGGCATTGTGGATCGCCTGGGCCAGCAGTTCCTTGCCGGTGCCGGTTTCGCCGAGCAGCAACACAGGCGATTCGGTGCTCGCACTGCGCCGGGCGCGACGCTTGACTTCCAGGCTGGCGGCGCTGGTGCCGATGAAGTGGGCGAAGTTGTATTTGGTCTGCCGCGCCCGCAGCAGCGAGCGGGTTGAGGCCAGTTCTTCCTGCATGCTCATGTAACGCTTGAGCATCGGCGACAGGCTGCGCAACTCGTCGAACAGGGCGAAACCGATGGCACCGATCACCACGCCGGCGTCATCGTGAATCGGCAGGCGCATGACCACCAGCGGCTCTTTGGGGGTGTCCTGCATATCCAGCAGAATCGGCCGGCCGGTGCGCACCACTTCACGCAACAGGCTGCCGGGGATCACGCTTTCGCAGGGCTTGCCGATCGCAACTTCGGCCGATTGCAGGCCGAAGCGCCGGGCATAGCGTTCATTCATCCAGACGATGTTGGCATCGCGGTCGACAATCACCGTGCCCTCACTCGATTGCTCGATGATTTCGAACAACGAACGGATCGCCAGCAGGCGAACGCGCTGGTAGTCCTTGAGGCTTTCGGTGGTGTTCATGGGTTTGATCCTGATGATTTATTGCCTGTACTGGCCCCTTCGCGGGCAAGCCCGCTCCCACAGGGGATTTGTGAGCGACACAGATCGAGTGTGGGAGCGGGCTTGCTCGCGAAGGGCGCGCCGCGGTCCAACTGAATGCAACCGATTATGCCTGCCCCAACAATGCCGCCGCCAACAGCTCCTTGGTGTACGGATGCTGTGGTGAGTCAAACACCTCATGGCTGGCGCCGCGTTCCACTACTTTGCCGTCCTTGATCACGATCATGTCGTGGGCCAGGGCGCGCACCACTGCCAGGTCATGGCTGATGAACAGATAGGTCAGCCCGTATTTTTCCTGAAGCTGGCGAAGCAGGGCGACCACTTGTTTTTGCACCGTGCGGTCCAGCGCCGAAGTCGGTTCGTCCAGCAGGATCAGCGCCGGTTTCAGCACCAGCGCCCGGGCGATGGCGATGCGCTGGCGCTGGCCGCCGGAGAACTCGTGGGGATAGCGATGGCGACTTTGCGGGTCGAGGCCGACTTCGCTCAGTGCCCGGATCACTTCGGCATTGCACTCTTCAGTGCTCAACTGGCTGTGCACCTCCAGGCCTTCGCTGATGATCTGCGCCACGGACATTCGCGGGCTGAGGCTGCCGAAGGGGTCCTGGAACACCACCTGCATTTTCTTGCGCCACGGCCGTAGCTGTTTTTGCGTCAGGCCATCCAGCGCCTGGCCCTGAAAGCGGATGCTGCCTTCGGAGTCGAGCAAGCGCAGGATCGCCTGGCCGAGCGTGGACTTGCCCGAACCGGACTCGCCGACGATGCCCAGGGTCTTGCCACGTTGAATGTTCAGGCTGATGCCATCCACGGCCCGCAGCCAGGTCTTGCGCTGAAACAGGCCGCCACCGACGGGAAACCGCACCTGCAGGTTGTCCACCTCCAGTACGTTTTCGCGCTCGTCCCGGGGCAACGCTTCGCCCTCGGGTTCGGCGTGCAGCAATACGCAGCTGTAAGGGTGTTTGGGTTCGGTGAACAGTTTTTCGCAAGGCGCCTGCTCGACGATTTCCCCAGCTTTCATCACGCACACCCGCTGGGCGATGCTGCGCACCAGATTGAGGTCATGGCTGATCAGCAGCAGCGACATGCCAAGCCGCTGTTGCAGGGATTTGAGCAGCAGCAGGATCTTGCGCTGCACCGTCACATCCAGTGCGGTGGTCGGCTCGTCGGCAATCAGCAGTTCCGGTTCGCACGCCAGGGCCATGGCGATCATCACCCGCTGGCGCTGGCCGCCGGACAATTGATGGGGATAGGCCTTCAGGCGTTCCTCCGGTTTCTGGATGCCGACCAGGTGCAGCAATTCCAGGGTCCGCGCTTGCGCCGCATTGCCCGCCAGGCCTTTGTGCACCAGCAAGGTTTCACCGATCTGTTTTTCGATGCTGTGCAGCGGATTGAGGGAGGTCATCGGCTCCTGGAAGATCATCGCGATGCGATTGCCGCGCAGTTGTCGCAACTTGCCGGCGTCGGCGCCCACCAGTTCCTGGCCGCGATAGCGGATGCTGCCCGTCGTCTCGGTATCGGTTTGCGGCAGCAATTGCAGGATCGAGTGGGCCGTCACCGACTTGCCCGAGCCCGATTCGCCCACCAGCGCCAGGCATTCGCCAGGGCGGATGTCCAGGCACAGATTGCGCACCACGGTCTGGCCACTGAAGGCCACGCTGAGGTCACGGATTTCGATCAGGTTGGTCATGTCAACATCCGCATCAAGATCGGGGATCAAACGCGTCGCGCAAGGCTTCGCCAATGAACACCAGTAAAGAAAGAATCAGCGCCAGGGTGAAAAATGCCGTCAGGCCCAGCCACGGCGCTTGCAGGTTCTGCTTGCCCTGGCCGATCAGTTCGCCCAGGGAAGCGCTGCCCGCTGGCATGCCGAAGCCGAGGAAGTCCAGCGCCGTCAGGGTGGAAATCGCCCCGGTCAGAATGAACGGCAAGTAGCTCAAGGTCGCGTTCATGGCGTTGGGCAGAATGTGCCGCACGATGACCTTGCGGTCGGTCAGGCCCAGCGCACGCGCGGCCTTGACGTATTCCAGGTTGCGTCCGCGCAGGAACTCGGCGCGCACCACGTCCACCAGCGCCAGCCATGAAAACAGTGCCATGATCCCCAGCAGCCACCAGAAGTTCGGCTCGACGAAGCCCGACAGGATGATCAGCAGGTACAGCACCGGCAATCCGGACCACACCTCCAGCAGACGCTGGCCGAGCAAGTCCACCCAGCCGCCGTAATAGCCTTGCAGGGCCCCGGCCGCGATGCCGATCAGGGCACTGACTAGGGTCAGCATCAAGGCAAACAGGATCGACACCCGGGCACCGAAGATCACCCGGGCCAGAACGTCCCGCGCCTGGTCGTCGGTGCCCAGCCAGTTGACGCTGGAGGGTGGGCTGGGGGCGGGTGTGTTCAGGTCGTAGTTGGGCGTGTCGTCACTGAACGGAATCGGAGGAAACAGCAGCCAGCCACCATCCTTCTTGATCAGTTTCTGCACGTAGTCGCTGCGGTAGTCGGCCTGGAACGGCAGTTGCCCGCCGAACGCCTGTTCAGTGTGACGCTTGAAGACCGGGAAGTACCACTGGCCTTGATAGCTGACCATCAGCGGTTTGTCGTTGGCGATCAGCTCGCCGCCCAGGGTCAATGCGAACAGACCGATAAACAGCCAGAGCGACCACCAGCCCCGACGGTTTTTCTTGAAACGCTCGAAGCGCCGGCGCGCCAGCGGTGAAAGCTTGAGCATCAGGCGTTCCTCGCGGCGAAGTCGATACGCGGGTCGACCAGGGTGTAGCAGAGGTCGCCGACCAGTTTTATCAGCAGGCCGAACAGGGTGAAGATGAACAGCGAGCCGAACACCACCGGATAGTCCCGGGATACCGCCGCTTCGTAGCTCATGCGGCCCAGGCCGTCGAGGGAGAAGATCACCTCGATCAGCAGGGAACCGGCAAAAAACACACTGATGAACGCCTGGGGAATGCCCGACACCACCAACAGCATGGCGTTGCGGAACACGTGTCCATAGAGCACCCGTCGTTCACTCAAGCCCTTGGCCCGGGCGGTGACCACGTACTGGCGGGTGATTTCATTGAGGAACGAGTTCTTGGTCAGGATGGTCAGTGTGGCGAAGCCGCCGATTACCAGCGAGGTCACCGGCAACACCAGGTGCCAGAAGTAGTCGGCCACCTTGCCAAGGGTCGACAGTGATTCGAAGTTGTCCGAGACCAGGCCGCGAACCGGAAACCAGTTCAGCGAAGTGCCGCCGGCAAAGACCACGATCAGGAACATCGCAAACAGGAACGCCGGCATGGCATAGCCGATGATGATCGCGGTGCTGCTCCAAATGTCGAAATGGCTGCCATGGTGCACGGCCTTGCGGATGCCCAGGGGAATCGACACCAGATAAGTGATCAGCGTCGCCCAGAGCCCGAGGGATATGGTCACGGGCATTTTTTCGAGAATCAGGTCGGTGACGGTGGCGCCGCGGAAGAAGCTCTTGCCGAAGTCCAGGCGCGCGTAGCTGGTGAGCATCAGCCAGAGGCGTTCGTGAGCCGGTTTGTCGAAGCCGTACTGTTTTTCAATGTCCTTGATCAGCTGCGGATCGAGCCCGCGGCTGGATCGGGACTTGCCGCTCATGGCTTCGCCGGAACCACCGCCGACCGCGGCGCCGCCAATGCCTTGCAGGTGCGCGATGGCCTGTTCGACCGGCCCGCCCGGTGCGGCCTGGACGATGACGAAGTTGACCAGGAGAATGATCACCAGCGTCGGAATGATCAGCAGCAGACGCCGCAATATGTAAGCCCACATCAGTGCGGCCCTCCGGGTTTGCCACGGTTGATACGCTCGGCCGTCATCTGTTGGTTGGTCAATGGCGTGGTGCTCATTTCCCACCAGCTCTCGATGGCTTCGTCATTGCTCGCCTGCACGTTCGGGATGCCGAAGCGGTTCCACCACACCGTCGAGGTGCCTGGCGGGTAATAGTTGGGAATCCAGTAGTAATTCCATTGCAGCACCCGGTCCAGGGCATGGGCGTAATGCAGCATGTCAGCCTGGGTATTTGCGTGGATCAGCCCGGTGATCAGGGTGTCCACCGCGGGGTTCTTCAACACCATGTAGTTGTTGGAACCAGGGTCGGTGGCCGCCGCCGAGCCAAAATAATTGACCAGTTCACCCCCCGGAGAGGTGGTGACCGGGTAGCCGGTGACGATCATGTCGTAGTCGCGGCTCATCAGGCGATTGACGTACTGGGAGGAGTCGATGCGGCGGATGTTCAGGTCGATGCCGATCTGTTTCAACGTGCGTTTATAGGGCAGCAGCAGGCGGTCCATGCCGTTCTGGCTGACCAGGAAGGTGAAGCTCAACGGCTCGCCATCGGCATTGACCAATTGATCGCCATCGGGTTTCCAGCCGGCCTGTTCGAGCAGGTCCAGGGCTTGCAACTGCTTGTCGCGAATCACGCCGCTGCCGTCGGTCTTCGGCGCCTCGAAGACCCGGGTGAAGACTTCGTCGGGAATCTGCCCGCGCAGCGGTTCGAGAATTGCCAGCTCACCGGCATCCGGCAGTTGCCGGGCCGCGAGATCGGTATTGGAGAAAAAGCTCTGCTGGCGGATGTACATGTCGCGCATCATCTGCCGGTTGCTCCACTCGAAGTCCCACAGCATCACCAGCGCCTGGCGCACGCGGCGGTCCTGGAACATGGGCTTTTGCAAATTGAACACAAAACCCTGGGCGGGCTGCGGCGCCTCGGTGGCGAGGTGGGCCTTTTGCAGGCGACCGTCGCTCAGCGCCGGGCTGTCGTAGCCGATGGAATAGCCGGTGGCGGAAAATTCGCGATTGTAGTCATAGGCACCACCGCGCAGGACCTGGCGTGCCACGTCGGTATCGCCGAAGTACTCGATGCTGAAGTGATCGAAGTTGTACAGGCCACGGCTGACTGGCAGGTCCTTGCCCCACCAGTCGGGATTGCGCTCGAAGGTGATGCTGCGCCCCGAATCGATCTTGCCGACTTTATAGGGGCCGCTGCCCAACGGCGCTTCATAGCCGCCGCCACCGGCAAAATCGCGGCTCTTCCACCAGTGTTCGGGAAACACCGGCAAGGTCGCGATATCCAGGGGCAGGGTGCGATTTTCGTTGTTCTTGAAATCAAAGCGCACGGTCAGTGGCGATTCCACTTCGACGCTTTTGACATCGGCGAACTGGGTACGGTAACGCAGGCTGCCCTGGGTCATCAGCAGGTCGAAGGTGTAGCGTACGTCTTGGGCGGTAATCGGTTTGCCATCGGCAAAACGCGCCCTGGGGTTGAGGTAAAAGCGCAGGGACAGGCCGTCCTCGGAGCGCTCCATCTTCTCCGCTACCAGGCCGTACACGGTGTACGGCTCGTCAAGCGAACGCTGGGCCAGCGGTGAATAGAGCAAACCGTCGATCTGTGTAACGCCGATGCCTTTGTCGATGTAAGGCAAGACATGGTCGAACTGACCGATTTCGATCGCCGAGCGCCGCATCGTGCCGCCTTTGGGGGCCTGGGGGTTGGTGTAGGCGAAATGACTGAAGCCGGCAGGGTATTTCGCCGGTTCGCCATACACGGTCATTGACGGTTGCGGTGCCGCATTCACACCCGGGGCACACATCAGCAGGGCCACGGCCGTGAACAGCAAGGTAGGGAAAGCCAGTCGCATTGTCAGCCTTAGAGCCGGGTGGTCGTTAACGACAATTTGTACGCTAGCGGCGCGTCCCTCGCCAGCCGTATTGCGCATCACAAACACGACGGCCCACCAATAGGCGGGCCGTTGTGTGAATAGCTCAGGCGTCGATCAGTCCTGACGGCTGGTCACTTCCAGCAGGTGGAAACCGAACTGGGTCTTGACCGGGCCCTGGACCACGTTGAGCGGTGCGCTGAACACCACGGTGTCGAATTCCTTGACCATCTGGCCCGGACCGAACGAACCCAGGTCACCGCCCTGGCGGCTGGATGGGCAAGTAGAGTTTGCCTTGGCAACTTCGGCGAAATCGGCGCCAGCCTCGATTTGGGCCTTGAGTTCGTTGCACTTGGCTTCGGAGGCAACAAGGATGTGACGGGCAGTGGCTTTAGCCATGGAAAAATACTCCTTTCAATACTCGATAAAGTGCTGAGCCTACCGGATTCAGTGAGCTATTTCTCCTCAAAGTTCCGTTCCGCGAGGGATCCACGGCAGGCGGGACCTCAAAGGCCGGCGTCCCTCAAGCGACTGGTATGCTCGACATACAGTTCAACCGGGTCGACACCTGTGCGCAGCTGGCCGGTCGGGTGGCCAATGGTGTCCAGATGATCCAGCGCATAGTCGGACCGGATAACCGTGCCCAGGTGCGAACTGAAGCGACCGACCAAACCGTCGTTCTGCTCGCTTTCCGTGACGAAATAACCGGAAAGGGCCCGGCAGAAGGTGTTGAGCGGATCGAGCGCATAGAGCCCTTTTTCGAGAACATTCGACGACAGCACGCCGCTCCACGAGTAGTAACGAACACCGTTGACCTGTTCGCAGCCCTTGCCACCCCAGGTGGTGGGCAGTCCTTGCGGGTATTTGTCGTTGAATGCGCCTACGCCTTCGGTGGTCAGCGCATTGAGGGCGGCAATGGCGCTGCGCGGTTGATACTGATGGTCGCTTAATGTCGCGAGGAAGTCGGCGAACAGGGTCACCACCGTCTCGGCCACATGTTCCGGCAGGCTGCCCGGTGTCAAAGCCTTGCGCAGGAAATCGGCCAGTTCCGAACCATGGTTAGGCCCGCTGACGGAGGTGACCGACGCCACGCTGTGTGGCGCAATCGCTGCGGCATAACGTGCGGTCAGTGCGCCCTGGCTATGGCCTATGAGGTTGACTCTGCGTGCACCGGTTCCTTCCAGTACCCGTTCGATCTGTGCGAGCAATTGGTCGCCGCGTATCTCGTTGTCATGGATGGCCGACAAGTGGGGAACGAACACTCTGGCTCCGGCGTTCCTCAGTGCCTGCCTGATGTCGTGAAAGAGCTCGAACTTGCCGATTCTTTCGAAGCCGAAAAGGCCATGGACCAGCAGTATTGGGTAACAAGTGCTTGCATTCCTTTGCATGTTCATACCTTTACGCAGAAGTTCATTGGGACTGCATGGCGCTTCACTCTAAAACACTCGAGGGTGGCGTGATGTATGAAAAGTCCGCCGAAACTTGCGGAAAACGGAATAGAACAAGTGCGAATGCTCAAGAGTGGCTGAAGCTTTAGTCGGAACAGTTCGAGGACTTTTCGCGGCAATCAGGTTGCTGCTGATCAATGACCTACTTTGCATGTATCGATTTTCCGAGCGGGCCGGAGGGAGAGGCCGACATCAAGACTGTTCGTCATGAGGTTAAATAGCCACTCAGAGCCGGCCACCTGTCCGGTGTTTATTCCAGGGAATGGAGCGAATGAATGACTGTTTATGAACCCGACACCTTGAATCTCGCGCAGCAACCATTACCACCTCCCATGCTTGAACAGGCGCAAAACGGCGTTCTGGACCCCTCTGAAAAAAAAGTCGTCATCAGGGTCCAGCCTTATCCAGGCATGACCTGCGGCGACAAATTGCTATTGAGTTGGGCGGGGCTGGATGCCGAAGGCCTCGCCTACAATCACCAGGTGGCGCGTTTTGTCAGTGAGGACCGGGTTGGCGAGGACATTATCTTTGCCGTCAGTAGCACGCATATCGAGGTGCTTGAGGGTGGTTCGCTGGAAATAGGTTACTCACTCACGAGCACCGGATTTACCGAGCCCGCGCATTCCCAAAGGTTGCAACTGAGTGTCGGTGATGTGCAATGCGACCTGTTGCCCGCGACGGTGAGCGATGCGGTGGGTAGAACGCTTGATCCGGATCGGGTGAAGGAAGGAGCGATCGTTACGATCAAACCCTATGCGCGCATGGCGGCGGGCGACTGGGTGTTACTGACCTGGGCGGGCGTTTCGGTCGAAGCAAGCTTCAGTGATGCACTCAAGGTCGAGTCCTTCGCTGTGGGGGAGGAACTGTCGTTTTGGGTCAGTCCGGAGTGCATAACGCTCAATCTGGGCTCTTCGGTGTCCGTCGACTATTGCGTCAAGCAGGCAGGGCAGGGGCCTCGTTATTCTGAAGTAACGGCACTGATGATTGGCATCCTGGAGCGGCGTCCACTGCGAGCACCCACTGTGCTGGAAGCCGACGAAGGTTGGGTGGATCTGCAAGATGTGCAGGATGGTTTGTCCGTCATCATCGAAAACCCCAAGGCTGAAAAAGGAGAACGGGTTTACCTGACATGTGAGGGGGAGAAATTCAATCACGGTGACGAGCGCGAAGTAACCAGCGACACCGCAGGCGAGCCGTTGGTGTTCATCGTTCCCTACCCGTTCTGGAGGGAACATCGAGATACCGCGATCCGTGTTTCCTGTTCAGTCGAGCGCCTTGACGGCACCCGCCAGCAATCGGGGGTGACACTGGTTCAGGTGCAGTCCCTGATGGGACATTGATTGCCATTTGCCCTCCTGTCTTCCCATGAGGGCCGGAGGGCGCACGGAGGATGCTGATTATCGGGCGTTGTTTGACGCCCGCAGCCGATCTGCCGCTTCAAGCAACAGTTGCTCTGTGCCGGCCCAACCGAGGCAACCATCGGTCACCGAAACACCGTATTTCAATGACGAACTCAACGGCTGGCAGCCCTCGAACAAATGGCTTTCGATCATCATGCCGATCAGTGAGCGATCACCTTGCAGGCGTTGCTCAAGTACATCGTTGAACACGGCTGGTTGGCGCAACGGGTCCTTGCCGCTGTTGGCGTGGCTGCAATCGACCATGATTCGAGCCGGAATCCTGAGCCTGGTCAGCTCGCTGATCACCTGGGCGACGCTGGCACTGTCGAAGTTCGGCCCACGATGGCCGCCGCGCAATACCAGGTGCGTGTCTGCATTGCCCGGGGTTTGAATGATCGCCGGATGTCCCTGGCTATCGACACCGAAATGGCGATGAGGGTGAGCGGCGGAACGCATGGCGTCGCTGGCGACACCGACACCGCCGTCTGTACCGTTCTTGAACCCTACAGGCATGCCCAGGCCGCTGGCCATTTCCCGGTGGATCTGCGACTCCGTGGTCCGGGCGCCAATCGCCACCCAGCTCAACAGATCATCGAAGTAACCGGCCGCCATCGGTTGCAGCAGTTCAGTGGCAACGGGCAGGCCCAGGCGGAGCATTTCGCGCATCAGCTCGCGGGACAGGGACAGGCCGGCGGCCATGTCATCGCTGCCATCGAGGTGCGGGTCGTAGGCCAGGCCTTTCCAGCCAACCGTGGTACGGGGTTTTTCGACGTAGGCACGCATCACCAGCAGCATTTCGTCGCTGACTTCGGCGGCGAGTCGGGCAAGGTTACCGGCGTATTCGAGGGCTGATTTCGGATCGTGTATCGAGCAGGGGCCGACGATGACCAGCAGACGGGAATCTTCACCGTTGAGGATCGCGCGAACCGCCTGGCGGTGGGCGGTGACTTGCCGGGTGAGGGCGTTGCTGAGGGGCAATTGCTGTTTGAGTTGCAATGAGCTGGGCAGGCGCAGGGTCAGCGCTTCATTGGCAGGGCTCAAAGTGGACAGCGGCAGTGCAGAGACGGACGAGTTCATATTCAAGGCTTCCTGGGCTGGTGGCGGGTTCGTGCCCGCGCGCTCGGCCCTACTGGGGTGTTCGACAATTGGCCGGATTGGCTGCGTGTGTGTGCTTGCCACCTGTGGGTGACCGATCGGAGGTGGCAGGCTGTCCCGAGCGGAGGGTGGTAAATCGCCAGGTGGTAAAACTGTCGTAACGGTAATAAGTGACGTAGTTCATGTTCTGAATCCTCTGAATGTCTGGTGTGTCGCTAAAAGTGTTGGAGGCTGAAAAAACAAAACCCCCGGTCGGGAGGCCGACCGGGGGTTGAGAATTCTCTGGTGGCGACCCGTTTAAAGTGGGCGCCGTGTGGGTATCAGGCGCGCCAGTAGCTAAACCAATACCCAAAATAAAAGCTGACCGGAGCACAACCGTCGTTCACCCGGGCAGCCGCAACCGAGCGCGGGGCGCTGGCGGTACGAAGCTGTAAGAGGGCGTTGAACATGGTCTGTCTCCGATGGATGGACCGAGCTTACTAGAGGCCGGTACGCAGTTTCAATCAGAAAATGCTATCGGCAAACGACGTCACTTTCTATCGCTTGAGTACCCCCACGGTTGTGACACACTTTGCGCTGCAACAACAAACTATCGTCACAAGGACGCACATGACCCTCGCTGTGGAATTGGAATGATGGAACGCCAATGGCGCCCGGCAACACCGGATGACCTGGACTTCGCCCGCGGCCTGACCTGCAGAGGCATGCTGCGTTACTACATTGAGCATGACCTGTTGTGGCAGGACGAAGCGTTTGACGTGGCCTGGGCCGGGCGGGACAACCGTTTGATTACATGGTGCGACGCAGTGCTGGGTTATGTCAGCCTGAGCCGTGATGCCAGAGCCTTGTATATCCGCGAATTGCATATCGTCGAAGCGTTTCGTGGACAGGGCGCTGGTTCCTGGGCGATCGACCAGGTACTGGCTCTGGCATGCCAGGAGCGGCGTCCGGCATTGCGCCTGACGGTTTTCGAAAACAACCCGGCGCAAGCGTTGTACGAGCGCAAGGGATTGAGGGTGGTGGGCAAGGACGAGTGTTTCCTGAAGATGCAGCTGGATATTCCCGGCCTGAATCGCTGCGACACGCTTGCGAGAAGCCTTTCAAGATGAATTGAAACTTTTAATCTGATGCTTTCCGCTAGGTCTGCCAGATGCTTTTTGCTAAGGTGTCTGGCAACCCAATAAGACCATATCGCGAGGTGTCTGCTTGATTAGGGTGCTAGTAGTCGATGACCATGATCTCGTTCGTACAGGCATTACACGAATGCTGGCTGACATCGATGGCCTGCAAGTAGTCGGCCAGGCCGAGTCGGGTGAGGAATCCCTGATCAAGGCGCGTGAGCTGAAGCCCGACGTGGTGTTGATGGACGTCAAGATGCCAGGTATCGGCGGTCTCGAAGCCACTCGCAAATTATTGCGCAGTCATCCGGATATCAAGGTCGTCGCGGTGACCGTGTGTGAAGAGGACCCGTTTCCTACGCGGCTGTTGCAGGCCGGAGCGGCAGGTTACCTGACCAAGGGCGCAGGTTTGCCGGAAATGGTCCAGGCCATTCGCCTGGTATTCGCCGGGCAACGCTACATCAGCCCGCAAATTGCCCAGCAACTGGCGATAAAGTCTTTCCAGCCCACCAATGATTCGCCTTTCGATGCCTTGTCGGAGCGGGAAATCCAGATCGCGCTGATGATCGTCGGCTGCCAGAAAGTACAGATCATTTCCGACAAATTGTGCCTGTCCCCGAAAACCGTGAACACCTACCGTTACCGCATCTTCGAAAAGCTTTCGATCAGCAGTGATGTCGAGTTGACGCTGTTGGCGGTTCGTCATGGCATGGTTGACGCCAGCCTCTGAAAATGAACGACACCTTTGATCCGAGCGCCTTTCTGTCGACCGTTAGCGGGCGCCCCGGCGTGTACCGCATGTTCGACAACGAAGGGCGGTTGCTCTACGTCGGCAAGGCGAAGAACCTCAAGAATCGCCTGTCGAGTTACTTTCGCAAGACCGGGCTTGCCCCCAAGACCGCCGCACTGGTAGCTCGTATCGCCCAGGTCGAGACGACGATCACCGCCAACGAAACCGAAGCCTTGCTACTTGAGCAGACGCTGATCAAGGAATGGCGCCCGCCCTACAACATCCTGCTGCGCGACGATAAATCCTACCCCTACGTCTTTCTCTCCGACGGAGAGTTTCCGCGCCTGAGCATTCATCGCGGCGCGAAAAAGGCCAAGGGCAAATATTTCGGGCCTTACCCGAGCGCCGGTGCGATCCGTGAAAGCCTGAGCCTGCTGCAAAAGACGTTTTTCGTTCGCCAATGCGAAGACAGTTACTACAAGAACCGCACGCGCCCTTGCCTGCAATACCAGATCAAACGCTGCAAGGCGCCCTGCGTCGGGCTGGTGGAGCCCCAGGTGTACGCCGAGGATGTGCGCCATTCGGTGATGTTTCTTGAAGGGCGCAGCAATGCGCTGACTGACGAGTTGTCCGCCGGGATGGAAGAGGCGGCAATCAATCTCGAATTCGAACGGGCAGCCGAGTTGCGGGACCAGATTGCGTTACTGCGCCGGGTCCAGGATCAACAGAGCATGGAGGGCGGGACCGGGGACGTCGATGTGATTGCCGCCTTCGTCAACCCGGGCGGCGCCTGTGTTCACTTGATCAGCGTGCGGGGCGGGCGGGTACTGGGAAGCAAGAACTTCTTCCCTCAGGTCGGTATCGAGGAAGACGTCAGCGAAGTCATGGCCGCGTTTCTCGGCCAGTACTTCATCAGCAGTCCTGAACGCGACTTGCCCAGCGAGTTGATCGTCAATGTGGTCCACGATGATTTTCCCACGCTGATCGCCGCCATCGACGAGTTGCGCGGTCGTGAACTGACCATCAGCCATCGCGTGCGGGGTACTCGGGCGCGCTGGCAACAATTGGCGGTGACCAATGCCGAGCAGGCATTGAGTGCGCGCCTGGCGAATCGTCAGCACATTACGGCGCGCTTCGATGCACTGGCCGAGGTGCTGAAGCTGGATGAACCTCCACAGCGCCTTGAGTGCTACGACATCAGTCACTCCAGCGGCGAGGCGACGGTGGCGTCCTGCGTGGTCTTCGGCCCCGAAGGTCCGATCAAGGCCGATTACCGCCGGTACAACATCGAGGGCGTTACGGCTGGCGATGATTATGCGGCGATGCATCAGGCGCTGACCCGACGTTTCAGCAAACTGAAGGACGGGGAGGGCAAGCTGCCGGATATCCTGCTCGTGGACGGCGGTAAAGGTCAGTTGTCCATGGCCCGCGACGTGCTCGATGAACTGGCCGTGCCTGACCTGATTCTGCTGGGCGTGGCAAAAGGCGCGACGCGCAAGGCCGGTTTCGAAACCCTGTACCTGAACGACGCTGCACATGAGTTCACCTTGCGCGGCGATTCTCCCGCGCTGCACCTGATCCAGCAGATTCGCGACGAGGCCCACCGGTTTGCCATTACCGGGCACCGCGCCCGACGTGGAAAAACCCGTCGGACGTCTACACTGGAAGGCGTCGCCGGCGTCGGGCCCACACGTCGGCGTGATTTGTTGAAACATTTTGGTGGATTGCAGGAGCTGTCTCGTGCAAGCATCGAAGAAATTGCCAAAGCCCCCGGGATCAGTAAAAAGCTCGCAGAGTTGATTTATGCAAATCTGCACAGCGAGTAGAATGCCCCCTCACCTCGTAGCCAGTTGTGCCGATGAATATCCCTAATCTGATTACCGTTCTACGCGTTCTGCTCATACCGATCTTCATTTTGCTGTTTTACCTGCCTTACCAGTGGAGCTACATGGCCTCCGCCTCGGTCTTCGCGTTCGCTGCCGCGACCGACTGGCTGGACGGGTACCTGGCCCGCCGTCTGGAGCAAAGCACACCGTTCGGGGCTTTCCTCGATCCTGTTGCCGACAAGCTGATGGTTGCGGTTGCATTGGTCCTGTTGGTGCAGGAACACGGAAACCTGTGGCTCACGCTGCCGGCTGCCGTGATCATTGGTCGCGAGATTGTCGTCTCGGCACTGCGCGAATGGATGGCCGAACTGGGCGCTCGTGCCCACGTCGCCGTGTCGAACCTTGGCAAATGGAAAACCGCTGCGCAAATGCTGGCGCTTGTGATCCTGCTGGCCAATCCCAAGGATTTCAGTTTCTGGGTCTTGCTGGGCTACACCTTGCTGATGGTGTCGGCTGGCCTGACTTTGTGGTCGATGGTCCAGTACTTGCGGGCTGCCTGGCCACATCTGAAGACCGACGTTGAAAAGAAATAAAACTTTTTTGAATCAAGGGGTTGACGGGGCTTCTGGATTCTATAGAATGCGCCACACCAAGACGCGGGAATAGCTCAGTTGGTAGAGCACGACCTTGCCAAGGTCGGGGTCGCGAGTTCGAGTCTCGTTTCCCGCTCCAAGTTTGTACGCATTTGATGTCGCGCTACTGACAGCAAATGTTTTGAGGCCGAGTAGCAAAATGGTTATGCAGCGGATTGCAAATCCGCCTACGCCGGTTCGATTCCGACCTCGGCCTCCACTATAAACAACCCCGTAGATCAGTGATCTACGGGGTTTTTTATTGTCTTCAAAAAAGTGAAGTGTTCCGCAACTGGCCGATAGTTGACTCTCGCGACGGGCTGCAATCGACTGTGGACTCAACCGGTCGATGCAACAGATTGGCCAAATGTCCTAGACTCGCTTACTCCCAATCAACCAAGGAAGCGTCAATGGGCATGCAAGGAAAAGACCGTCAGATCGACAACATTGAGTTCAATGTCGTTGACATCGACCGAAGCAAGACCTTCTACGCAAGCATATTCGGCTGGAGCTTCGTTGACTACGGCCCGACTTATTCCGAGTTCAGCGACGGACGCATGAGTGGTGGATTCACTACAGGAGAGCCAGTGCGTACGGGTGGGCCTTTGATCATCCTATTTGCGGACGATCTTGAGCAAACCCGGCTAAGGATCAAATCAGCGGGCGCTACCATTAGTCGTGAAATTTTTTCGTTTCCGGGTGGTCGCCGTTTCCACTTCATCGACCCCGATGGCTATGAGTTAGCCGTGTGGTCGACCTCTCCTTGATATCGAGGCGAGCCCTCAACGTTGCGGCTGCAACGCTTTAGGGTGGCAGCAATGTCTCCGACATTACAGAAACGGGCAAAGATCACTACTGTTTTGTAATGTCGGCTCCTGGTCGTTTTCTGCCTGTCACGAAGGGCAGAAGTCGACCCATAGCTGTCTGTCAAGCTGAATCCTCTCACATGCATTCGCGACTAGAGTTTCACTAAAGCCCGGTCAGATTCAACCGTGCAACATCTGGTCTCGAGCGTCTCTGGGAAACCGTTATGACAAATCCGCAAGATAAAACCGAATCCGACGAAGATTTAGCTCAGATGATTATGGGGAAAGGTCCCTACACCTATCTATTGCTGCTCTTACTAGGATTGATCCTTCTGTTTCCCTTTCTTGAGGAAGGTATATTTGCTCGTACGTTGCTTGGCATTCTTTTTTCAATCGTTCTGCTCGTGGGGGCTTTCGCCACCAGGCAGACTCGGCGGGGGCTCATCCTCAAGCTGAGCCTGGCGTTGCTCGGGGTTGGCCTTCAATGGGGAGCGTTGTGGGCTGAGAGTACGGCGATTCTTCGGCTTGCCGGGATAGCTTATGCGGCGTCTCTTGCCGTCTCGTTCAGTGGAGTGCTTCGCTATATTCTCAAGCACGGACCGATTACAGCGGACAAGCTGCATGGTGCGCTTGCGGGTTACATCATGCTGGCCTTCGCCTGGTCGTTCGTATATGCCCTGGTCGAGATGTCAAGGGCTGGCTCATTCGGCCCTGGCCAACTCGACTTCGTACAGCCCGGCACTTTCTTCAAGCTGATCTATTTTAGCCTCACGACGCTCACAACCACCGGTTACGGTGATGTTATTCCTATGACCAACCATGCTCGCTCACTTGTGA
Source organism: Pseudomonas sp. GW821-FHT02A08 (assembly GCF_059422045.1). NCBI lineage: Bacteria > Pseudomonadati > Pseudomonadota > Gammaproteobacteria > Pseudomonadales > Pseudomonadaceae > Pseudomonas > Pseudomonas sp. GW821-FHT02A08. The sequence goes on along the minus strand of NZ_JBWKWD010000003.1, from coordinate 31,928 downwards.
TGGTCGAAGAGTTTTCAGGAGTCTTTTACGTTGGAGTTGTGATAGCGAGGTTTGCCGGTCTTTATCCATCGAATCAGACTAAGTGACTTTCGATTTGCCTGAGCCACCTCCGGGCATTAGTGAATGCCCCCTCCCTGATTGAGTAGACACTTCCGACCGACTGCTAATGGCCGATTTCTGTCTCTCACGAGGGGCTGAAACCGACCCAGAGCAGCCAGTCAGAATCACCCTATGGCGTGGGTAATCCCAATTCACGGGCTTCGCGGCTGACACTCATTTTTTCGCCAGCGAGTACAGGTGGGTGACCGAGTAGGCGTTTAGCGGCGTCCAGGCTGTCATTTGCGGGTGCGAGCAATGCCTGCAAGGTGTCTGGGTTGATGACACCCCAGTTCGACAAATCGAAGCAACCGGAACCACTACAGACAGCTTGATAGACGACTCGGGGAGAACCGTTCATGTCCGTGTCGCATCTTCCACCAATGAAGTCGATGTTGCTGTAACGCAGAGTCGTTGATCGGATGCCTTTTTCGACACTCAGTATGACATCTGCACCCTCGGTGGAACGCAGGGGCAGGGTGGCATCGACGCGAATGGTCACGGTTGCGTTTGCACATTGGAAGACTTGTTTCGCCAGGATCGGCTGAGACAGGAGCATGGCAAATAAAGAGGTGGCTGCAATCCGTAGCATGAGGAGTAGCTCAATCGTTTTTAGAGCGCGGATGCTATCAGGGGCAGCTGTTTCTAAAAAGGATGCATGATCAGCAGGCTCGGCCAATCAAATGCCTGCATCGACTCCAATCGACCATCATTGATCCAACTGCCGAACGACTGCTTTTGGCTGTGGATTCAACCGGTCACGACCGGTTGAATCCACAACCTATTGCAGACGCTCAAGCGACAGAACACAGATTTACTTTTTTCACTTTCACGCTTTGTCTTTCACTCAGAAAAGTGGAGGCAAGCCGGTACGGGGCACGCCACAATTCATGCTGACTAAAGAACAGCGTCACACGGTTGGAACTGTTCCACCATCAATCACATATTCGGTGCCAGTAATGGCGCTCGCAAGCGGCGAGACAAGGAATGCGATGAGATCAGCGACTTCCTTTGGTCTGGCGGGGCGCCCGATCGGGATACCTCCCAGCGAGCCCATCACGATTTGGCAGCCACCCTCATAATCGGTGCCGTTCTGCCTCGCGATTTCCTTCACAAAGGCGACTGAGGCCTCCGTCTCCACCCACCCCGGTGACACCCGGACCACACGCACGCCCTTGGGGCTGACCTCTTTGGAAAGACCCTTGCTGTAGTTCGAAAGCGCGGCCTTGGCTGCGGCATACGCCAGGGTGGACTCAGGTAGCGGCAGCTGGTTCTGGATAGAAGTGACATGGATGATGACGCCCGAACCCTGCTTGAGCAGCATGGGCAGTAGTGCTCGGTCGAGGCGAACTGCCGAGAGCAGGTTCAGGTCCAGAGCCCGCTGCCACTCCTGGTCATCGAGCATCGCGTAGCCACCGGCGGGAGCCGATGATCCACCTGCGACATGAACGATGATATCGAGCCCGCCGAGACGCTCATGGACGGCATAAATGACGCTGGCACATCCCTCGCTGGTGGTGATGTCCGCCGAGATGAAGATGTTCTCGGGCAGGTGCTCGGGACGCGAACGCGCCGCTACCAGGACTTTTACGCCAGCCTCGCGTAAGCGGCTGACGACGGCTTCTCCAATGCCCTTGGTCCCGCCGGTGACCAATGCCCGGCGGCCTTCGAGTTCCAGTGCGATGCTCATCAGCGGATCTCCAAGGATGCGATCTTGCTGTTGTCGAGTACAAAGGTGTAGGTGAGTTCGACGGGGCTACCAGGAAAGTTCCCGCTCAGCCGAGCGAGCAGGGTGATGGTCTGTCCTTCCTGCGAGCTGCTCAAAGGTTCGATACTGTATTGGTACTTGGCCTGCGAAGCTTGCTTCCAGGCTTTGATAGTCTCCAGTCCCTTGTAGGTGTGACCTTCGTCGCGCACGGTGGCGTCCGTGGCGAAGCAGCGCTCCAGTATCTCGATGTCGGTATTTTTTTCGCCTGCAAGGTAGCTGGCGATTGATTCAGGCAATTCGATTTTCATGGCGTATTTCCTCGCTGATGTGAGGATGACTTCACACACATGCTCGCTGTAGGCTTACCAGATGGCAAGAACCCACGAAAAAGTAAGTTAGGTAAATATGAGAGAGATTTATACCCCGTCGACCGCGGCCTGCAGCGTGGAAGCAGTGCTCCGGCAACTCGAAGGTCGCTGGAAATTGGTGATCCTGTTCCACCTCTTCGGTGGCCAGGTGCAACGCTTTTCCGAGTTGGAAAAGCTAATCCCCGAGATATCCCAGAAGATGCTCGCCCAGCAGTTACGTCAGTTGGAAGCGGATGGCATCGTGCATCGCACCGCCTATCCGCAAGTACCGCCTAAAGTGGAATATCGCATGACAGAGTGGGGCCAGGCGCTGTGTCCGGCATTGGATGCACTATTGCAATGGGCGGAACTTAGGAAGACGCTCAATCCAGATGCTTGAGCCCCCGAGGTTTCGCAGCCTCACATGAGAGGCTGCTATTGGCCGATTTGAGCCTGACGCGTAGGGCAGCGGCAGCAGTCAACCCATTTTAGATAGTCGCTCAGTCTTTGATCGCACTGTAATCCCCTCGGGACTGGCACACGGCGTCGCCAACGTTTGCCTTTCGATACTCCCACTGAGATTCGCTTTGCAGTTCCAGGACTTGCCAATGGAAGCGCTCCAGAGAGGCATTGTGACCGACGCTGATCAGGATCGACTCCGGTAGTGTTTGTTTAAGCAACTGATAACAGCGCGCCTCGTTCACTGAATCGAGCGCCGAACTACTCTCGTCGAGGAACAGCAGCGCGGGGCGGGTCATCAACGCCCGTACAAAGGCACAACGCTGCAATTCGCCAATGCTCAGGGTCTGAGTCCAGTCAAGTTCCTGATCCAGGTGTTCGCTCAGGTGTTGCAGGCCGACTTGCTGCATGGCCGAGCGCAGGGCAGTGTCTTTTTCGTGATGAGGCGGATGGGGATACCAGAGAGCCTCTCGGAGGCTACCCAGCGGCAGATAGGGTTTTTGCGAGAGTGTCAGGGTCCGCTCTCGGTCGAAAGCGGTTGAACCCCTGGCATGAGGCCAAAGCCCTGTGATCGCACGAATCAGCGTCGACTTGCCGTAGCCGGACGGGGCATTGATCAACAGGCTGTCGCCGGGTTGGAGTGAAAGATTAAAGCCTGTGAGCAAGCGCCGGCCATTGGGCAACCAGATGTCCAGGTCCTTGATATGGAAGCCTTTGGACTGTTGACCAACGATGACCTTCGACTCGACCTCGACGCTATCCAGTCGCTCCTGGAAACCGACCAGCCGGTCGATCACCGATTTCCACTCGGACAGTTCCGGGAACACTTCAACCAGATAAGCGATGGCCGCATGCACTTCGCCGAAGGCGGCGCTTATCTGGGTCAGGCGGCCGAGTGAGAATGCGCCGGCAAAAAACTGTGGCGCCATGATGAACATCGGTATGACGGTGGCGCTGCGCAAGTAGAACGTCGAATAGCCCATGACCAATTTCTGTTTTTTTACCAGCGCCCAGAAGTTTTCCAGGGCCGCCTCCAGCCGTTGATTGAAACGGAGGTTTTCCACGGTTTCGCCTCGGTATTGAGCGACCGAATCGGCATTTTCTCTCAGCCGCATCAGCGAAAACCGGAAATCCGCTTCGCGCCGCTGTTGCATGAAATTGAGTCGTGGCAATGCGCGTCCCAGCCAGAACGCGAAGCCCGTGCCCAATAGCGCGTAAACCAGGGCGATCCATACCAGCAACCCCGGAATGACCACGGATTGGCCGGCGAACGGAATACTGACCAGGCCGGAAGCCTGCCAGAGGATATGCAGGAAGGAAAACAGCGAGACCACGGACGTCAACAGTCCCAAACTCAATTTGAGCGATTTGATAATGAATAGATCGATGTCCTCGGCGATCCGCTGATCGGGGTTGTCGACGTCGGCCCCGGTCAACTTCATTTTCTGGTAACGCTGGCTATCCAGCCATTGATCGAGCATGTTCCGTGTGGCCCAGCGGCGCCAGCGCAATGTCAGCTTCTGCTGGAAGTGAAACGCAGCCACGGTAAAGGTGGCGGTACCGATTTGCAGCAGGATGAACTGGAGGCCGCCGAGGATAAAACCTTGGTAGTCCTTGTCCTGCAAGGCATTGTAAAAGTGCAGGTTCCAGAAGTTGGTGAGGATATTGATCCCCACCAGGCACAGTGTCATCAGCACCGTAGCGACAAGCAGCAGCAGGGCCGGATACTTTTGTTCGGATAACCAGAAAGGTCGAGCGAGACGCCAGAAATTGCGGAGTGTGTGCATGTGGTCCTGGGGAGCCAGGTTGCTGGCGACGTTGAGTTTGAAAGGGAGGGGAGGTAGGATTCGCCAATGCTAATCGTTTGCAATAATTAGGGAAAGTCGCGGGAGAGCCGTTATCGAATTCCCAGAATGGCTTAACCAGACCTGGCCGCCGATACAACGGGTAATCCGTAGTGATCATGGTGACCCGCCTTTCATACGCTTGAGCCGAATGGCCGACCCCGTCGTGCTGCAACCACTGCTGACCCGATTCGCCCTGCTTTATCCAGGAGTGAACCGCGCAGCCGTAGTTTCACAGTGGTCGATGAACTATATGGGCATCGTCCTGCCCGCCGCCCTGGCCTGTGTTCTCACACGTCATCACGCGATCGACTTCTGGGGCGAGGAGACCGTGCTGTTTCACGATGACGGTCAACCACAGGCGCTGGGGCTGGCCGCCCATTTACCGACCCTGCCTCCCGAAGACCGAGCAGCCTACTGGTCGCGGTTGATCCACGAGCATCTGGCACCGGTTTTCACCACCCTGGCTGCCGCCGGTGGCCTGGCCCCGAAAGTATTGTGGGGCAATATGGTCGCCATCTGGGACGGTGCCTTTGCGAGAATGGATGCCAATTTGTCCAGGGATGGATTCGCCGAGGCGCACCAGTGGCTGGAGTCGGCCACGGTGAATGACGGGCGCCTGAAGTTACGGAGCCTGCAGCGCATGGTCGAGTCACCTGCGCCGGACATTTGTGCCCAACTTCCATTGCGTCGACATTGCTGCCTGCATTACCAGTTGCACAAGCCCATTGAAAGTGAGCCACCCGTGCTATGCGAGTCGTGCCCCAAGCTGCATCGATTGCCGGTGGCAGAACAGGTGAGTTACCTGAACTACATCTATGCGGACGATTGAACGACTCACCGTGCAATCCTTTCTTTATGGACAGACCTTGGTCAGTGCCGGTGCGTCTGCATCGTTGCTCGGTGTGATGTCACTGAGCATCCCGTTTTCGATGCGGATCAGGCGGTCTGCCAGGCCAAAGTACGTATCGTCATGGGAGATAACGATCACCAGTTTTTGACGCTCTCGCAGGTCCGACAGGATCCTGTTGTAGAAGAAGTGCTTGAACACCGGGTCTTGGTCGGCCGCCCACTCATCGAACAGGTAGCAAGGACGGTCCTCCAGTCAGGCGCTGAGCAAGGCCAGGCGTTTGCGTTGTCCGGTGGACAGCGCCAAGGTCGTCAACTGTCCATTCTCGATCCGCACCTTATGGTCCAGTTGCAGGTGAATCAGGTATTCCCGAGCCTGCTGCACCCGCTGTGGGTCATCGCCGTTCAACAGGTCTTCGAACAGGCAAAAGTCGGTAAAAATCGCCGAGAAGTGCTGCCGGTAATGATGATTGCTGCTGGCTGAAGACACTTGTTCGTCGAGCTCGATGTCACCGCTTTCCGGCCGGTAAAGGCCGGTCAGCAACAAGGCCAGGGTGGTTTTTCCGCTGCCATTGCCGCCGGTGATGAACACTACTTCGCCGGCATTGAGGGTGAGGTCTATGGGGCCAAGGGTGAAATGACCGTCCTCGCGTTCGCGATAATAGGTATGGGTGACTTGCCGGCAGACCAGGCTGCGAACCTGGGGCTGGGAGGGCCTCTGCACGGTATCGCTGACGGTTCGCAGTTCGCCTTCCAGGGCGCGGATCTTGTTCAGTGCGATGCTGGCACGGCCCAGAATGGGCAAGGCATGCATCAGCTCGGATAGCGGAGTAATCATGTAGAGGATGGTCAGGATATAGCCGGTGGCCAGACTGGCATTCATGTCGATGAAGCGCGGCGCAGCGAACAGCACCCCGCCGATCAGTATGTAGAACACCGCATTTCCCCAATTGAGCACGACAGCGTAAATGCTCATGCCGCGCACGAAATCCCGACGGTATTGCTGGCTTACAGGTAGCAGCAGGCGAGTGAAGAAGTGTTGTCGACGCGGGTGGTTGAGCTGCAATTCCTTGCTGCCGTCGGTAAGCAGGCGGTATTGATCGAACAACTGATCCTTGAGCTCACGAGCGCGCGCGATCGACGTCAGTGCCTGACGCTGCGGCCAATTGAAACTGAGGCTGCCCAGGACGATCAGCAATAGCGTCAAACCGAGTAGCGGCAAACTGAGCCAACCCAGATAGGCCAGGCAGGCGGTGATGATCCCGGTGTTGACCAGCAAGATTGGAACCAGCTCAACCGCTTGGCTGATGGTCTGTGAATCGTCGGTCAGCATGGTCAGAAGACGGTGTTTGCCCAGGCGTTGCAACTGCGCGTAAGGCGTATCGATCAGCTTGGCACTCAGATGCAGGCGCATATCGTGGACGGCACCCTGTCCCAGTCGCAGCAGGCTTACGTCTGATGCCACCCGTGACACGACTGCCAACCCCACCAGTGCGACAAAATACAGACCATCCGCGGGACGCAACTGATCAAACACTTCCAGGCTGTGGTTGATCAAGGCAATCAGGCCCGCTGCCGCCAGCCCACAAATCAGGCCCGTCAGGCTCGCGATAAAAAGCGCGAGCCATGAGCGTTTGGCCATGAGTATCAGCAAATCCATTTCAAGCCGCTCCGCAAGTGATGATGGCCGCAAGGCGCGCAACCCGTTGCCGCTGCAGAGCTACCGATCAGCTTAACCACTGCGAGTGGAAAGCAACCAACGCTGAGAGCACGGCAGAAAACGCCTCGAAATACTGCCACGGATTGTATTCGGTCTGATACACGTCGGCATGATAAATACAAATGAGATGAGTTATCAAAAGCGTTTAAATAAGCATTTCTTTAGATTAGACTCCCGCCAGCCGTAGGAAAGTGGCGTTATCGACGTAAGAAAAATCACAAAACATCTGTCGCAGGGGAGCGGGGCGTGAATTTCAAAAAGAATACAATTGCGTTGGCTGTGGGGTCGGCGGTCTGCCTGTCGAACAGCGCATGGGCAGTTGAACAATCGAACACGATGGAGATCGCTCCGATCACGGTGACGGGTGAAAAAATCAACCGCACCCTGGAGCAGACCCAGTCCAGTGTCGTCGTGGTGACTGACAAGCAATTGCGCGAAAAGGAAGACCATGACCTGGTCGATGTATTCGCCCGTACGCCGGGTGTCTACAACCAGTCCGGTAACGAGAACTGGGGCATCCGTGGCGTACCGGTGTCCGGTTTCGAAGACCAGGGCCCGGCCACGCTCAACGGTGCGGTTTCGGTGTTCGTCGACGGCGCCGTGCAACCCAACCGCGCCCTGACCCTCAGCCCGATGCCGCTGTGGGACGTCGAGCAGGTCGAAGTGTTCCTCGGTCCGCAGTCCACCACCCAGGGCCGTAACTCACTGGCCGGTGCCGTGGTCATCCAGACCAAGAACCCGACTTTCGAACCGAGCCTTTCATTACAGGGCAACATGGGCAACTACGGCGAGAGCGGAGGGGCGCTTGCCGGTGGTGGCGCAATCGTCGATGACAAGATCGCCGGTCGTATCGCCGTGGATTACCAGGACGGTGACGGTTACATCGACAACATCGCTCTCGATAATGATGCCAACCCGACCCGCACCTACAATGCCCGTGGAAAACTGCTGATCCTGCCGAACGACGATCTGGATGTTCTGCTGACTTACGCCCATGGTGAAAGCCGCAAGGGCGACAACTCGGTCATGCGCGAAAACGGCAAGGTCCGCTATTTCGACGTGTCGTCCGACACCAAGGCTTTCGACAAACTCGAACAAGACACCGTCAGCGCCAAGGTGGATTACCGCCTGGACGACAACTGGTCCATTACCAGCCTCACCGCCAATACCAGTTCGGACTATGACGCCCGCCTGGACTTCGACCAGACAGCCGATGCCAACGAGGTCGTTCTGCGCAAGCAGGATGGCGACCTGTTCAGTCAGGAACTGCGCCTGAACTATACCGGTGACACGGTGAAGAGCTTCGCGGGTGTCTACTACGGCCACAACACCAACAACTTCCACGACCAATTGTTGTTTGACAACGAACTGGTCGGCACCGTCAAGGGCGATACGACGATAGAAAACAAAGCGGTGTTCGGTGAAATCAACTGGACGTTTGCCCCGCGCTGGACACTGATCACCGGGCTGCGCTACGACCACGAGAAGAACAACACCGACATCGAGCAGGACGACTTCTCCACCTCGGGAAAAACCAGCAAGTCGTTCGATGCCGTGCTGCCGAAGCTGGGTATCGACTATGAACTGGCTGCGAATCAGTACGTCGGCTTCATGGTGCAAAAAGGCTATCGCGGCGGTGGCGTCAACGTTCGTTCCGGCTCCGGTCACGAAGCTTACGATCCGGAATACACCACCAACTACGAGCTGTCCTACCGTGGCTCGTTCTTCGACCAGACCCTGCGTACCCGCGCCAACCTGTACTACACCGACTGGAAAGACCAGCAGGTCAGTGTGCTGGACCCGAACACCGAGTTCCTTCACGTGTTCAACGCCGGTCGCAGTGACATCAAGGGCCTGGAAGTCTCCGTCGAGAAGGACTTCACCCAACAGCTGACCCTGACGGCCGGTGCCTCCGTTACCGATGGCAAGTACAAGGACTTCGTCGCGAGCGATGGCCGGGACATGAGCGGCGAGGACTTCCTCTATTCGCCCAAGTACAAGATGGCGCTGGGCGGTACCTATCGCTGGAATGACCGTCTGACCCTGAACACCGACGTCATTTACCAGAGCACCTCACCGTCGGAGTATGAATTCGATGAAGCGGGTCAGGTCATTGATGTGCGCAAGTCCGACGCCTACTGGCTGACCAACTTCAACGCCGAGTACAAGATCACCAAGAACGTCGCGGTGTCCGGTTACGTGAAAAACGCCTTCGACAAGGAATACATCACCAACAACCGCAGTGGCGACATCATTGATGTTGGCGCCCCGCGCACGCTGGGCCTGATCCTGCGCTACGACATGTAAACCCTTGGACGCGGGGAAGGAATCCCGCTTCCGGTTTCAAGGCGGTCGTCACCCTCAAAAGAGAAAGGCGGGTGCAGTGACGCGAACAATCTGTGAGTGGATAAGCATTCTCTTGATCGGCTGCTAATGGCCGATTTCTGTCTGTCGCCAAGGGCTGCATCTGCCCCCATAGCAGTCAATCACCTAAGGCGCTACGCTTGTAGGCACGCTCCTTTGGGTACAGACAATTCCGATATGAAACACATATTTGATCGTTTACGTGGCTGGGCCAGAAACCTGAAACGGCAAACGATGGTTCTCTGGTTTTGCTACCGACATCCGCAAACACCTTGGTTACCCAAGTGGATTTCGGTATTTGTCGTGGCGTATGCGCTGAGTCCAATCGACCTCATTCCTGATTTCATTCCTGTGCTTGGATATCTGGACGATGTGATTATTTTGCCTATTGGCATTCTGCTCGCTATTCGCTTGATGCCTGCGCAGGTGCTCGAGGAGTGTCAGGTCAAAGCGAATGAGTGGGAGAACAGCCGTGCGAAGCGGCCAGTGAACAGATTTGCTGCGGTAATCGTTGTATTAATCTGGTTCGTTGCTGCGGTGATTTTGGGGGGCTACTTTCTTTGAATAGAAGTCGCGTTCTCATGACCTCTTCTGGCCCGGAGTGTGTAACAACGCCTTTGCGAACCCTTGCTATGATTTCTGAGGACTTCAACCCGGTTTGTGAGTTCCAGAATGACCGCTTCGAGGGCAAGTTGGTTTGCATTGATCTTGAAGAGCAGGGAAGGGAGCAGGTTTGAGTCAGGCACCGCAAATCCTCCGTGGAAAGCTCTGCGTAGCAGTCGAAAATTGCGTTGCAACGGTACATGCAAACTCCTTGGGGGCCGCGCGATCAGACCCCAAAGCGGATGCTTTGCCAGTAGCTCGCTGTTTTCTGTCATCGTCCCAAGGAAAATCTTGATGAGGTTGAGTGCGCCTCGCGCCAGAAAATGGTTGCGCAACTCAAAATCCGACCCTTCAAAACCGCTGGGCACAGCTTGTTTAAAATCAGTAGCTTGCGGAACAAGTGACGTGCTAACCTATTGATCTACTTAGCTTTGTTGGTGGATTGCAAATCCGCCTACGCCGGTTCGATTCCGACCTCGGCCTCCACTCATAAACAAGCTCCGTAGATCTATGATTTACGGAGCTTTTTTATCTGCACTAGCCTGCAAGATTTAGTCTTGAAAAGGGTATTTGCGAACTTGCTTCACCGGGGCGGGATGTATATATTTCCACCTCTGCTGCACAAGCGTCAGAACTGCCAGATCGTTATTTGGCAAAATCTGGACGCTTCACCGCGCTACCGCCCGAATGGCGAAACTGGTAGACGCATGGGACTTAAAATCCCCCGCTCGTAAGGGCGTGCCGGTTCGATTCCGGCTTCGGGCACCATATATATCAAGGGTTTGCGAGCGAAAGCTAGGCAAGCCCTTGTTTGTTTCTGAGTCGCAATTCTGGCTTTGGGTCGCAATTCACTTGGTAGGCGAGACTTTCTTACCTATGCGATTGCGGATGTATTGCTCGGTCATGACAACGGTAGTATGCCCAATTGCCACCGTCATTGGTGTGCCATCCTCCGAAACGATCAGCCGTGTCGAGCGGCCCCTATGTTCTTTTTTTCGGGACATGATTCGATCAATCAAAGCTTTCAGTTCGCCAGTTATCTCAATCCGGCGTTTTGCATTCGTCTTGCCTTGCAGGCCCCGGATTTGGTCGTCTCGGACATCCCGTTCGTCCAGCAATCGGGTATCGGTCACGCGCTGACCGGTTAGATTGGCCAGGTCCATCGCATCTTGCCATCCTGAAGAAAGGAGCCCCCCGGCAAATGCCGGGGGAATTGCGCGAGGTCTATTTCGATACCACGATGCCTGCTGGCTTCCAGGTTCCTTCGCCAGCCGGCAGGACTGAAGGCGGCGTCTCCTTGGGCCAATAGAGGCGCATCACCAAATAAATCGGGCCGTCGGGTGCGGGCAGCCAGTTGCCTTCCAGCGCCTTGCCAGGCGAGGTCCGTTGGAGGTACAGGGTCAGCGACCCGTCGGCATTCTTCTTCATGCCGGGCAGCATGGGCGAGTTCAGTAGATAGCGGTTGATCGGGTTCTTGATCAGGAGCTGTGTTTTGCCGTCGTACATGGTCACCGACCAGAAGGCGTTGACTGGAGGTAGTTGCCCCGCCGGGAAGGTGAGTGTGTAGTTATGCTTGCTGCCATCCAGTGGCTCGCCGGTCGCGGTCGTGCGGGTGATGGGATAAGTGGCTTCCACGGCATCGTTGCCGTATATACCGCCTTTGGCCGCGCCCGCGCGCTTCAACCAGTCGCCATTATAGAAATGGCGGTCGCCAAAGTACGAACCGATGCCCCAGCCATTGACATTCTTGAGTCCGCCGGACAACCACTTTTCCACCTTCTCGTCACCTTCCTTCATGCCCAGCAGGACAGCGGCCTTGTGTTCGAGCGAGAGGTCTTTGAACTCGAAGCTCTTGCCTGGTCCAATGCCAATTTTCGCGATTCGAGCCCGAATTTCCCTGTCTTCCGGTGTTGGCGGAACATACTGGAGCGCGGCATCAAGATATTCGAAGAAGTTCTCCTTGATCCCCGCGGTGGTGGTTGGAGGGAAATTGATAACCGGCGAAGCAGGGGGCGCCGGTTGCTTCAAAAACGCCGACAGCGGCTGGGCTTTGTAGCCGGACTGCACCTTGATCACATTCGGCATGTCCTTGGGATTGAAAAGCTGGGTTCGGTAGCCGGCCACCGTGAAGGGCGTTGTCGAATAGAAGACTTGGCTGATGCCTGGTGGCATGGAACCCTTCCAGTCAGGCCCGACCACCATGTAGTTACCCGGGCCGTTGCCCGTGGTGCGGCTGCCGATGTAGCCGTAGTTGTAGGTGTTGCCGTCGATCAGTTGCACCGAGTAATAACGTTTCTTTTCCACTGCGGGTACCGTGAGCACCATGGGCTCGGTGCGCAGATCCATCCAGAGGAAGGAGTAGGGGGTATCGCTGTTGGGCGTGACGATGGCCGTATCCTGGTAAGTGAAGACACGGGGTTCGTTCTTGATCTGATTGAACGGAGCTTTGAACTGCGGGCTGCTTTTGTCCACGGCGTACTCATACATCACCGCATAGTTCATGACGATCGGCAGTCCGTAGATGAAGGCCTCTTCGGCGATGGCCTTGGTTTGCGTGAGGCTGGGCGCGGCGATGCCCTTGGCTGCGTCGGCTTTTTCGGCCTGGGCCACGGGGTCGTTCTTGCTGGCACAGCCTGATACAAGCGCCACCGAAACGGCAGCGATGGCGATCCATTTCATGCATGAATATTCCGGTTTCATCCTTTGTCGCTCCCGACCAAGATCCTCTCTGCCCTGGACGTCTTGATCAGCGTTTGAACACGCCGAGACTCCAGCTGGTTTACTGCCGAATCTGAGCGTAGGCCATGAAGCAAACCTCCGCTAATGACTGGGGGGGCAGCCAACAGCGGAGGTAAACTTTTTCTTTGGGACAAACAGACTGCTGAAGCGAATTCAACAGAATCGGCCGATTACTGCCCGTCGTGAAGGACAGAAAGCCCAATGCGGTCCATCGATGCCTGCTTTCGACAAAATGGTCCATTCTGTCATCAATGTTCATTAGGGCCGATTCGCGAACAGCTTTCTATTTGAGCTGCGCAAACGTCTGTCATTGCGCGACAATCTGCCAGTACCGATGTATGCAGAACATCGGTGCTGGCCTCGGCGCTACTTGACCTCTTCAACCTCATAATTCACATAACCGAATTCGTTGCTGCGAGCCGCCACGTACTTGCCGTTCTGCTCGAATACCGTGGCCTCGAAGGGCGTGCCGCCGAGTGTTGTCAGCAGATGCCCGTCCTTGATTTCATACTTGGCCGGCACGCCGAACTGACCGCCATGCAGCATGTTCAGGTATTCCCCCTCTGCGGGCGGTTTACCATCGACGCTGGCGACCAGGCGTTGGCCGTCGGTGCCATAGACGATTTCGAATGTCTGGCCGGTGACGGTATTGCGCACCTTGATGGTTTTGCCCACCACGAAGGTTTGCAACTGCTCGTTGGTGAGCGCTTTGGCGCCTTCGGTTTTCAGTTGATCAATGGTTTTGCCGCCAGCGACAGTCTTGCTGTCCTCGGCTGTCGGTGTGTACCAGATCGGTGAGGTCCACGCGCGCTCCTGGACGGTGGGCGAGACGTCGGCCGGTGGCGGTACTTGCAGCTTGGCCGCGTCATAGGTGCTCCAGCGCGGTGTCGGGATCTGTAGCGCGCGGGCGTAGTAGAACGCGTGCTGGGCCGGATCGAAGTCCGGATCGACCCAGACTTTTTTCAACTCGGTGGCACCGATGGTATTGGTGTAGGTCGCCTTGGAAACATCGACCGTCGAGCCCACCGGTGGGACCTTGCCGGTGACCGGGTCCGGTTGGCGATCACCGGACCAGGCGACGTCGTAGATCTTCTCGAAGGTCTGGCCGTTTTTGGTCCAGCCCTTGATGATCTGGATTCGGTCGAGGTTGCCATCGTCGGCATCCTTGACCGCCCATACCACGAAGGACGGTGCCTGTTTGCCCTGTTTTGCCGGCAAGTCGCCGCCCATGGGAACCCCCTTGGCGTAGGCGGCATGCACCCAGTCTTTTTCGTTCCACAGACTGTTGTCGAAGCCCCAGCCGCCAAACATGCGCACGGGGATGCGCACGCCGCTGGTGCCGTAGACCTCTTTACGCTTCATGGCATCGAAGATCGATTCACGGGTGTTTTCTTCCGCCCAGACACCGGCCAGACCGGAGGTACTGGTTTGCAGGGCCATCATGCCCGAGTTCTGTTTGCCGGAAAGTCGCGCCGCCGGGGTGCTGTCGGTGAAACCGTGGGAGCCGAAGTTGTTGCTTTGCGCATAGGGAATCACCCCGTTGTGCGAGTCGCTGGCGCCGACCACGCCCATTTTGTACGGGTTGTATCCACGGGCTTCCTGCAAGGCCATGCCGTTTTGCCAGGCCTGCCTGATGTAGCTGCCGTTGAGTTTCGAGGTGCTGTTGTCGATGCCGATCAGGAAACTCATGATTTCGTAATTGGCGAATTCGTCGGTCGGCGACAGTTCCGGGTGAGTTTCGGAGGTGCCCTTGACCTGGTGAATTTCGGTGAGCGATTCATTGCGCATCCGCGTTTCGGCCCACGCCGCATCGATCGGGCGGCCACGGTCATCGACGTCCACCGGAAACATCAGGCCGTTGCTGAGGTTGGCGTTGTGGGAGATCGCCAGTATTTCGTTGCCCTTTTTCCGTTGATCGTCCATCCAGCTCCACAGGTCCTCGGGTTTGCTCGAGTCGAGGGCCGTGAAGGGCAGGTCCGGCACCTTCTTCGAATCGCGGAAAAACACGTTGCGGTGCATGTTTTGATTGTTGGGCGCCGAGGTCCATTCATAGGCGACGAAGGTGGTGAACTTGCCGGGCTTGTAGTACTTGTCGGCGATGGCGATGTTCTGCTGCCAGATGTTGCCGGCCACCTTCGGATCAATCAGCTCCTTGATGGGATTGTTCAAGCTGCCGGCGATCCATTTGAACACCCGGTTGAAATCCTCCGGAGTCTTGGCAATCAGCTTTTGCGCGATGGGCAGTTTGCTGAAGTCTGACTTCGGATCGTTGGCCAGCGCGATCACGCCCACGTACTCCGAATGATCGGTCACGCCATGGAAATCCAGCGGTCGGCCTTTGAGCTGCACTTCAAACCCCATCGGATGCTTGACCGGCATGCCAAGCGAGTATTGGTAGGCCTGTTCGGGATCGACCTGATGGTTGCCGATCAGGTAAGCATCAATCGACCAGGAGCTGTGCGAGTGCGTCTGGCCAAAGTAAACCTCGCGGTCCGGGTTGCCTTCCGCCAATGCCAATGTGCTGACAGTCAGCACGGCGCAACCGAGCAGTGACGGCGTGGTGAAGTGTGTAAGGGTTTTCATATTCCACGTCTCCGGAATACGGCAGTGACAGGGTGAAGTTCAGGCCCAGAAACTCGAGACTCGTTCGAAAAACCAGAAGGCAGCCAGCGCTCCCAACCCGTAAGAAGCAATCGGTCGGGCGTATGAGAGCGCGGGCTGTGGCAGCCGACAACGCAGCAACAGCGCTCGCAGGCACAGCACGGCGGCGACAAACATCAACTGGCCGATTTCGACGCCGACATTGAAAGTGAACAGCGCCAGCGGCAGGTCGCGCTGGGGCAAGCCGATTTGCGCCAGCGCACCGGCAAAACCAAAGCCATGCAACAAGCCAAAACAGAACGCCACCACCCACGGCCATTGGAGGGTGAAGCTGACGTCACCACGGTTCTTGCGGGCGATTTCCACCGCCAGCAACAGAATACTCAGCGCAATCGTCGCTTCCACAGGCGGTCCGGGCAGCCGCACCGCACCCAATGTTGCGAGCGCCAGGGTGATGGAGTGGGCGAGGGTAAACGCGGTGATGGTCTTCACCAGCATCCAGCCATTACCCACCAGCAGCAGGAGACCAAAGACGAACAGCAGGTGATCAAAGCCGCCCAGAATGTGCTGGATGCCATGGACCAGAAACGCACCGGCCACCGAGAACGCTCCCGGCGTGGCAGCGATTTCTATCCAGGGTTGCGTAGGGTGGACGAGGGTGGTCGTCAGGCTGCCGTCCAGGCGCGAGACACGCACCAGCACATCGGTGATGCTCGCTTGCAGGCCGATAAAATCGATGCGCTGCCCGACCAGGCCGGCGGGACCGGCATCAATGACCCGGCGCTCGATCAGTGAGTCGTTCAGTTCGCTTTCCACCGGGTCAACGACAGTGCGCACACCTTCGGCAAACCGCAGCGCAATCGGCAATCGCATGCCTGAAAGCACCGGCGTGCGCCACAGTACGTCATAGCGCCCGGCAGCCGTTTCGTTGAGTTCCAGATAAGCGGGGCGCGACTCATGGGCCATGGCGCTCAGTCCCATGAACCCGAGAATCAACAGCAGCCAGACCGTGCGCCTCATTAAGGCCGCTCCGTTTGTATGGCGGCAATTCCACCGGCGGAAGCAGGCATCGTCACCACGACTTCATAGCGTGCTTTGAGTGCATCGAAATTCGCGCGTTTCGATTCGCTGCGTTGCTCGGACAACCAATCGGACTTGACCTGCTGGGCCACGGTTTCGAAGGGCGGTGCCGGTGGCTTGGCCAGCGTATCGATCCACACCAGATGCCAGCCAAAACCGGACTCCACAGGCCCCACCCAACTACCCGGCGTTTGCTGGAACAACGAAAGGGCGAACTTTGAACCGAAGACCCGCGCCACTTGATCCTGTGATTGCTCTGTGTAGGCGCTTTTAAACATGAAGGCATCGCCGTCACCGCTGTTTCTGTCATTCAGCCCTCTCAGCGCGGCTTGAGCCTGGGCCTGCGCATCCGCACCGCGTTTGTCCAGGGCGAAGAACACATGATGGAAGGTTGCCAGGGGGGGCGGGGCATATTGGTCCTGATGCTGCTTGTACCAGGCCTCAAGTACACCGGGTGCCGGTTCGCGAAGTGACGCTAAATCCTCGGCGAGGAAATCCATTTTTTGCGCCAGTCGGCGGCGAATGATGGTGTCGTCTTTATCCAGGCCAAGTTTCAGTGCTTCGCGATAGAGGATTTCCTCTTTCACATAGTCGTCAATCAGGGCCTGCAACTGTTGCTCCGAGGCGGGGCGTTGCCATCGTGCCAGCCAGGAAATCGCGATCCGCTGAACAACTTCTGGGGTAATTTCGATGCGTTGCGGATCTTGATTGATCGTTGAACGGTGCAAACCTCCGTACAGCACGAAGAGTGCGAAACCGGCGATTAAAAAGTGCAGTAACGGCTGGCGCAGGCATCGCTTGATTAACGAAAGTCGAGACTCTTTCGCTTCGCAGACGCTTAAGTTCATGACTTGTTGCCCCACGCTATTCTCGAATGGTTTTCGAAACAGAGTGGAGTATTGCTGCTGGGCCGGAACTTTCCACCGAGGTTAATCACGAAAAGCACTAAGCATTAGTCGTAATCGGATTAACCCATACCCCGAGCCCGTGCAGTCTTTCACCTATACAGCCCGGGACGGAGCGTTCATGTCATGAAAGGACTGCCGGTTTTCGCCGCGATCATCGAGGCTAAGGCGAAATGAACCGCGGGTTCGTGCCCGCAGCCTGCGCCCGGTAGGCTTTGGGCGCGCAGCCCTGGGCGTTGTGGAAAAAGCGGCTGAACGCACTCAGGCTGGAAAAACCCAGCACCTCGGCGATCTGTGAAAACTTCAAGTCGGTCTGGCTCAGGTATTTGCGGGCCAGGTCCAGCTTGGTCTGCTGCTTGATGGCCTGGAAGGTGGTGCCGCTGCCGGCCAGCCTGCGTTGCAGGGTTCGGCGGCTCTGCAGTTGATTGAGGGCGACGGCGTCCAGGGGCGCACCACTGCTGGAAAGCAGTTTGCGCACTGAGTCTTCGGTTGCCGAGGCCGGGCTACGGTTGCGTCGCTTTTGGTTTTCCCGCTGGTAGTCAAGCAGGGCGGGGCGGGAGAAGGGTTGTTGCTCGTTCAGTGGATGTGCAAGCACCTGGTGGCTGAGCAGCATGCCGTTGCACTCCTGATTGAAGAACACGTTCTGGCCGAACATCCGTGTGTAACTGGCGCGGCTATGCGGTTCCCGGCAACGCAGCATCACGCGTTCGGGCGACCACTGCGGATACAGTGCGCTGCGCAGCTTGCGCGCGAGCAAGGCCAGGCCCAGGTGGACGGACTGGGTTTCGTCGATTCCGGCCGTCGCGGTCACTTCGTAGTGCACGGTCATGCCCAGTTCGTGTTGCTCCAGGTGCACCAGGGCTCCGGACATCAGCACGTGGAAGTAGCGCGACAGCCGCTCGAGCCAATCGCCCACCGTGGTCGCTTCGCTGACGATGTCGAGCAGCGCACTGCCCAATACGCCCATCCCTTGCTTCTGTGCCAGCAGCAACCCGAAGTCCTCGCGACCGGTTTCCCGGGCGGCCAGGTCGAGAAAATGCACCACCTTTGGCACCGGCAGGAGGACGTCCAGCTGGTCCAGCGACTGCGCGGCAATCGATGCCCCATGGGCCACTCGCCAGGGGTCGCCGTGCAGGTCGGCGATCAGTTCGCGGGCACCGTACAGGCACATGCTGCGAATGAGATGAGTATCCATGGCACACGCCTTTGAGGATTAATGGCGCGAAGTATCAAATGATTGGCGCGTTTTATCAAATAAATGCCCGGCGCCTGCGCAGAATACAACCGCCCGAACCTTACAAAAACCACAACGGAGCGATTGCCATGCTGGGTCTGATGCAGGATCACCCCTTACTCATTTCTTCGGTACTGGAGCACGCGGTGTGCTCGCACCCCCAGGTCGAGATAGCCTCGCGCTTGCAGGACGGCACGGTGCATCACTGCACGTACGCCGACATCGGCCGGCGTGCCAGACAATTGGCCAATGCCCTCACAAACCTCGGCGTACAGCCCGGTGAGCGGGTCGGCACCCTGGCCTGGAACGGCTACCGGCACATGGAAATGTTCTATGGCGTCTCGGGCATGGGCGCGGTGCTGCACACCATCAACCCACGGCTGTTTGCCGAGCAGATCGAGTTCATCGCCAACCATGCCGAAGACCAGTACCTGTTTTTCGACCTGTCGTTCGCAGCCCTGATCGAGCAGCTTGCGCCACGACTGACCACGGTCAAGGCGTTCGTCGCCCTCGCCGAACGCAGCCAGATGCCGCACATCGTCGTGCCCAACCTGCTGTGTTACGAAGACCTGATCGGCGATGAACCCGAGACCTTCGCCTGGCCCTGCCTGGATGAACGCGTGGCGGCCTCCCTGTGCTACACCTCGGGCACCACCGGAAATCCGAAAGGGGTGTTGTACTCCCATCGCTCGACCTTGCTGCATTCGATGGCCACCTGCACGTCGGACGGGTTCAACCTGTCCTCGGCCGATACGGCGCTGCTGGTGGTGCCCATGTTCCACGTCAACGCCTGGGGCATGCCCTATTCGGCGGCGATGTGCGGCGCGCGCCTGGTCCTGCCCGGCGCGGACCTCGACGGGGCCAGCCTGTATGATTTGATGCAGCGTGAAAGAGTAACCCTGGCCCTGGGCGTGCCTACGGTGTGGATGAGCCTGCAACAGCATGTGCAAAACGCCGGGCTGATGCCGACCGCGGACCTGTGCCTGAACCGGGTCGTGATGGGCGGGGCAGCGGCGCCGCGCAGCCTGGTGGAAACCTTCGAGACTCGCTTTGGCGCCCGGGTGCTGCAAGCCTGGGGGATGACCGAGATGTCGCCTTTGGGCACGGTTTGCAATGCCTTGCCCAAGCACCGCGACGCCTCGCTCGACGAGCGCATCGACCTGCAGGCCAAGCAGGGCCGGGTGTTGTTCGGGGTAAGGATCAAAATCGTCGATGCAGACGGTGCCGAACTGCACCGTGACGGCAAGGCGTCCGGCCATTTGCGGGTCAAGGGGCCGTGGATCGCCAGTCAGTATTATCGGGGCGAGGGCGGGGACTTGCTCGATGAACAGGGTTGGCTGGTCACTGGCGATATCGCAACCATTGACCCCGATGGCTACATGCAGATCACCGATCGGGCCAAGGATGTGATCAAGTCGGGTGGCGAATGGATTTCCTCCATTGACCTGGAGAACGCCGCCTGCGGTCACCCGGCGGTGGCAGAAGCAGCGGTCATCGGCGTGCCCCACCCCAAATGGCAGGAACGGCCGTTGCTGGTGGTGGTGCTCAAGCAGGGCATGTTGGCGACCCGGGACGAGTTGCTCGGCTTTTTACAGAACCATGTGGCCAAGTGGTGGCTGCCCGACGCGGTGGCTTTCGTCGAGGCACTGCCCTATACCGCAACGGGTAAAGTGCAAAAAATGAAATTGCGCGAACAGTTCCGGGACTATCGTTTATAACCAGCGATACTTTGTACCCCAGTCCAAAGGGCCCCCCATGGATCGCATTGCACCGGAACTGGTCCTCAAGACCACGCCACCGCGAAGTCAGAAAACCGCTCACATGCGTGAGCGGCTGAGCATCGACTCCGCGGCCCTGGCGGACAAGATGGCCATTGCCGTGCAAGGCCCGGCGGGGTTTGGCAAGACGTTTCTGCTGGCCCAGTGGCGCCGGGAGTTTCTTTCCCGTGGGGCGGTGGTGGCCTGGTTGACGCTCGATGAACATGACGATGGCGTTCGATTCGCCCGGGGGCTCGCCGCGGCCATGGCCGTGGGCAGTGGCCGGGCAACGTTTGCCGGTTTCCTGGAGCGCATGCCCGGGCCCGGGCGCGACGAACTGGAAGGGCTGACCGACTGGCTGGCCGAGGTCGCGGACCTGGGCGGCGAAATCGTGCTGATGCTCGACGAAGCCGACCGCCTGCCCGAAGCCACCGTGCGCCATTGCCTGGCCTACCTGCTGCACAATGCCCCGGCCAACCTGCGCATCATCATGGCTTCCCGTGGGCGCTTGAACCTGCAGGTGACCGACCTGCAAGCCCGCGGCTTTTATGTTGCCATCGGCGCGGACGCCTTGCGCCTGCGGGTGGAGGAAACCGTGGCGATCCTCAGCAGCCGCTTCGGCCATCGTATCGATCCGGACCTGTGCGTGCGCTTGCACGAAGCCACCGAGGGCTGGTCGCTGGGCCTGCAACTGGCGATCGCTTCCATCGAAAAAAGCCCGAGCGTGGTCGCGGCGGTCGAAGAGCTGTCGGCAGGGACCGGGGATATACGACGCTATTTCGTCGACACCCTGATCGCCCACCTGCCCGCCGAACAGATTGAATTTCTGATCAGCATTGCGCTGCTGGAGATGTTGCATCCGTCCTTGTGCATCGCCTTGAGCGGTGACGAGCAGGCCGGTTTGCGCTTGCAGGAGCTGTGCGTGGCGACGCCGATTTTTGTCGAAAGCGTGGACAGTGAGTGGGTGCGTATCCACCCGCTGGCCCGGGAGTTCCTGCTGGGGCGCTTTGCCAGTCTGCCCGAGACTCGACGCCTGGACCTGCATGAGCGGGCAGCAAGCTGGCTCGAGGCCCATGAATTCTCCGAGCAGGCAGCTCGTCATTATCTGTTGGCCGGGCGCCCCCGCCAGGCGTATCAGATGATCGAGCAATGCCTGTACGAAATCATGTTGCGCGGGCAGTTCAGCCGGGTCCTGGAATGGGTCGAGGAACTGCCGGCGCAGGAGGTTGAATCGCGGTCGCGCATGTGCCTGGCGGCCGCCTGGTCCCTGGCCATGAGCGATCGGCATGAGGAAGCGGTGCGCCTGGTCGCCGGTATCCGGCAGGACCCGGTAAACGATGACAGCACACGCTGCGAGGCGGACATGATCCTTGCCACTGCCGCCTATTTTGCCGACCGGCCGGACGAAACGTTGACGCTGTTGACTCCTTGGCTGGACGCCTTGCCGACTGGCGAGATCAAGTTACAGGCCGTGGTCGCCAACCATATCTCGCGCCTGACCCTGTTCCAGGGCCAGCCGGAAAAAGCCCGGCGCATCTTTCAGCGGGCACCGTTGTATACCTGGAGCTCCGGCCTGGACGCGATTCGAGGTTTGGGCGAATGGGTAGTGGGCCTCAGCTACTTGTCCGAAGGCCGCCTGGTGCCGGCCGAAATGGCACTGCGCGACAGTCTGGCACGCGCCGAGCAGGATATCGGCCGACGAAGTCCGGTGGCGGTGATGCTGGCGAGCGGGTTGGCCACGGTGTTGCTTGAGCGCGATCAGCCGCAAGAGGCTGCGACAGTACTGGCCAACCGCCTGGACGTGGTCGAGCGACTGGCTTCTCCGGATGCGATTGTATTGGGCTTTCTCACCGCCGCTCGCCTGGCGGTACTGCAGGGCCAGGGGCATCGTGGTTATGACCTGCTCGAGGCGCTGTTTGTGCTCGGCGAAGAACGTGGCATTACGCGTTTCTGCATTGCTGCCCTGGCCGAGCAGATTCGCCTGCACGCGCTGCAAGGCCGGGCCGATACCTGTCTTGCATTGGGGCGCCGGCTCGATGCCCAGGTGCCGCAGGTCGCGCGCGAACAAACGGGCTTGCTCGGGCCGGAACTGGCCTTGATGGTGATGCTGGCCAAGGCCTATATCGCCCATGTGCAACGTGACTGGCAAGGGATGCTGGAGCTGTTGGAGCGTGCCAACGAAATAGCCGAGCGCATTCGTCGCGGCCGTGAAATTGTGCAGATCAAACTACTCAGGGCATTGGCGCTCCAGGAGTCGGGCGGCAACGGCCTGGCCTGCCTGCGTGAAGCGATCAGCCTGGCCGAGGAAAACGGCTTGCGGCGGATTGTCGAAGACACCCACCCGCAATTGCTCAAATGGATGCGCAAAATCCAGCACGAGGCACCCCCGACCGCTGCGCAAGGCACCCCACCACCCGCGCCGGCGTCACTGGTGACCAGTACGGTGTCGCCCAGCCGATTGCTGACACCCAAGGAGCGTGAAGTCTTGCAATTGCTCTCACGTAACCTGTCGAACAAGCAGATCGCCCTGGCGCTGAATGTCGGCGAAGAAACCGTGAAATGGCACTTGAAGAACCTGTTCGGCAAGTTCCAGGCCGGCACCCGCAAGCATGTGGTGGATCGTGCCTACATGCTTGGCATCCTCGATCCTGCCCACTGAGCCCGGCACTCGAACCCTGTAGCAGCTGCCGCCAGGCAGTGTTCGCGCGCGCAGCGAGCGCAGGATTTTGAGGTGTCGGGGGAGGTCCTGCGGACCTCAACGCAGCCTTCGGCAGCTGCTACCGGAGCGGGGTGGGCAGGGGGATCGTGCCCACTGAGCCCGGCACTCGAACCCTGTAGCAGCTGCCGCCAGGCTGCGTTCGCGC
>NZ_JBWKWD010000003.1:0-8658 GCF_059422045.1 Pseudomonas sp. GW821-FHT02A08 | reverse complement strand
GATCGTGCCCACTGAGCCCGGCACTCGAACCCTGTAGCAGCTGCCGCCAGGCTGCGTTCGCGCGCGCAGCGGGCGCAGGATTTTGAGGTGTCGGGAGGTCCTGCGGACCTCAACGCAGCCTTCGGCAGCTGCTACAGGAACGAGTTCGGCAATGAGCCTGTGGTGACATCGGATTAATTGCCAAGGCCCCCGTTATCCCCCTCGATTCCCTAACCCCCCCCTGACGATGGGGGGGTTGGATCGCGCCTGACCGATAGTCTGGACCTCACATGAACCAACCCGGCCGGGCAGATCTGCCGCTTGCCGAGCGTTGCGAGATGACCAGAGCGGATCGGCATCAGCCGACTATCGAGGGTAAGGCGTATGAGTCAAAGCGTGCTGATTGCGGGGGTGGGCATGTCTGCGTTCGTCCCGCTGGGCACTGGCGACAGTGTCGCTGCGTTGGCGGGCAGGGCGATCCGCCAGGCGCTCGACGATGCGCGCATTGACTATGACCTGGTCGACCAGGTGTTCAGTGCCTGCGTCGGCAGCGCAGTCGGTTGCACTGAGCAGGTCCTGGCCCAGATCGGTCTGACCGGTGTCCCGGTGTTTTCCCTGGCGGACGGCTGCACGGCAGCCAGCAGTGCCTTGCAGCTGGCGCGTCACAGCGTGTTGTCCGGTCAGGCCGAATGCGCATTGGCACTGGGCTTCGAATGCATGCCGGCGAACGTTACCCACCGCGCCTTCTTTGGTCTGGACGATAGCGCGCCGCAGGCCTGGGACGGTCTTGGCCAGCCCGATGCCTGCCAGGCTCATTTTGCCCGGCGCGAGCATCCGGCCGCGCTGTTCGCGGCCCAGACCAGTTGGTTGCTGACCCGCATGGGCGTGGCCCAGAGCAGCTTCGAGCAGGTACTCAGCCAGGCCCGGAACAAGGCCATGCTCAACCCCATGGCCGTGCTCAACCGCTGCACGGCACTCGATGGCTGGCGGGCTCGCTACCTTTGCCCGCCTGCGAGCGGGGCGGCGGCGGTGCTGCTGTGTACCCCGGGTTTCCTGGCCCGCTACGGCGCCCGCGGCGGGGTGGCAGTCAGGGCCTGTGTGCGCGGTAGCGACCTGGCCTCTGAGCAGGAGTCCGGCTGTGTGCTCGATGTGCTGGGGCGCGCCACGACCCGGCGGGTTGCGCAACTGGCGTATGAGCACGCCGGTATCGGTGCCGACGAGATTGAGGCCGTGGAGCTGCATGACCAGAGCGTCGGCGACTTCATGGTGTACAGCGCCGCCCTGGGTTTGTGCCGGGAGGAAGGTATCGACGGCTTCGTGCGCGAACGACGCAACAGTTGCGGCGCCCCGGTCGATGTCTGTGCCTCCGGCGGATTGCTCGGTCGCGGCCATGCCCCGGGAGCAACGGGGCTGGCGCAAATCACTGAATTGGTCTGGCAGTTGCGCGGCACGGCGCCGTCCAGGCACGACAACGGTGTCCGGACGGCACTTGCGCACAACGCGGCGCTGGGTCGTTCGGTATCGGTAACCATCCTGCAGCGCACCTAAGGACAGCGCCGCAGTGCCGTTTCAATGCGTTTTCATGAACCACAGAGAAGGTGAGCCCGTTAGATGAACAACAACAATAAGATCTGCCATGCAAACCTGCGTCGAGGGCTTTTGGCTACAGCAATCCTGGCCGGGATGGGCATCGCGCCCGCGCAAGCCCTGGAAATCGATACGGGCAACGAAGACCTGTCGGTGCGTTTCGACAACACGTTCAAGCTCAACTACGGCCAGCGCGTGGAAAGTGCCAACAGCAAGCTGGCCAACAGCTGGAACAACAATGATGGCAACCGCAACTTCTCGTCAGGCAGTGCAGTGTCCCAGCGCCTGGACGTGCTCTCGGAACTGGACGTGGTCTACAAGCAGAAGGCCGGCTTTCGCGTCAGTGCCAACAGCTGGTACGACCATGCCTATGACAATGTCGGCAGTGCCAACGCCTCGACCAATCAGCTCAACAACGGCGTACCGGACTCGCGCCATATCAGCGGTTATGCCGACCGTTACTACAACGGACCGTCTGCGGAAATCCTCGATGCCTTCGTGTTTGGCAGCACCGAGGTCGGTGACGAAACCCTGCTCAGCGCCAAGCTGGGCAGCCATACCCAGTACTGGGGCGAAAGCATCCTGGCCTTCGCCCACGGTAACAGCTATGGCCAGTCGGGCCTGGACATCACCAAGGGGCTGACAGTGCCGGGCACCGAGGCCAAGGAACTGTTCATCCCGCGCAACCAGTTGTCCAGCAGCCTGACCTTTGGCCCGGAGTTGACCCTGAGCGCCCAGTACTTCCTCGGTTGGGACGCCTCGCGTCTGCCTGAATCGGGTACCTACCTGGGGTTCAATGATGGCATCCAGAGTGGCGGGCACAACCTGTCGCTGATCGGTGGACGCAACCCACTCTTCGGTGCCCCGGGCCCCATCGGCGCCAATGAATTCCTGCGGCTGAGCAACGGCCACACCTTCACCCCGGACAATCACGGAGACTTCGGCCTGATGGCCAAGTGGAGCCCGGAATGGCTGGACGGGACCCTGGGCTTCTACTACCGCAACACCTCCGACATCCTGCCCAACCTGGTCCTGCAGCCTACGGCTGTCGGCCCGGCGCAACTGATCTCGGGCAACATCGGCAGCTACAACCAGTTCTACGTCGACGATATCGATATCTACGGCATCAGCCTGTCCAAGAGCATCGCCGGGGTCAGCGTCGGTTTCGACCTCAACTACCGCGAGAACATGCCGCTGGCCAGTGTCGCCGCCACCGTCAGCCCGGCCGCGGCCGCCGCCGGTCTGCCCGGATTCATCGGCAGTTTCGATGGCAACAACGGTGTGGCCCGAGGCAACACCGTGCATGCGGTGCTCAACGGCCTGACCACCTTCGCCGACACGCCGGTGTGGGACAGCGCCTCGCTGCTGGTGGAGCTGGGCTACAGCCGCTGGCTGGACGTGACCGACAACAAGCAGTTGTTCAAGGGCGAGGACTGGTACCGCGGCGTGGACAAGGTCAGCAAGGACAACTACGTCATCGGCGTCAACTTCAACCCGACCTGGTATCAGGTTTTCCCCGGCATCGATTTCTACATGCCGGCCACCTACAACGTCGGCCTCAATGGCAACTCCGCCGTCCAGATGGGGGGCAACGAAGACTCCGGAAGCTATTCGATCGGCGTTGGCATGGACGTGCACAACCAGTATCGCTTCGACCTGAAGTACGTGGACAACTTCGGTCCGTTCGACACCTGCGACCGCGCCGGCAATGCCGGCAGCCAGGGAGAGGGGGCCGCACCCGGCGCCAACGGCCAGTACAACTGCACCCCGGGGCAGGCCACAGCCTTTGGCGGTACATCGGCCCAGCTCAAGGATCGCGGCATGGTCACCTTCACCTTCAAAACGACTATCTGATCGAACGTTGCCAGGCAACAGGAGAGACCCCATGAAATTTGCCCAATCCGTATTGGCCGCAGCCCTTGCGCTGGCGGTGACCGGTGCCGCCCACGCGGCCGTATCTTCCGACCAGGCCGCCCGGCTTGGCAGCACATTGACCGGCGTCGGCGCCGAGAGGGCCGGCAATGCCGACGGCAGCATCCCGGCCTATACCGGTGGCCTGACCCAGGCGCCGGCCAGCTACCAGGCGGGCAGCTCGTTTCGCCCCGACCCCTTCGAAAATGAAAAGCCGCTGACGGTGATCAACACCGGCAATGCTGCCCAGTACGCCGGCAAGATGACAGCCTCGACCCAGGAACTGCTCAAGCGCTTCCCGTCGTTTCGCGTCGATGTCTACCCGACCCACCGTACTGTCGCCATGCCTCAGCGATTGCTGGATAACACGGCGAAAAACGCCGTCGGGACCAAAACCACCGAGGGTGGAGTCGCCCTGGACAATGCGTTGCCCGGCGTGCCGTTCCCGATCCCCGCCGATGGCTATGAAGCCATGTGGAACCACTTGCTGCGCTATCAGGGCTTTGCGCTGAACTCAAAGTACGATTCCTGGAACGTCGACTCCTCGGGCAGGGCGACCCTGGCCACTACCGGCAACGCCTACATCGAGTACCCGCTGTACGACCCGGCCCGTACCACGGCGGCCAACGAGAGCGACGTGTTTTTCAAGACCAAGCTGTACTACCAGGGCCCGGCACGCCGTGCCGGTGAAGCCATCCTGGTGGTCGATGCGGTCAATCCGCTCAAGCAAGGCCGCCGTGGCTGGCAGTACCTGCCGGGACAACGCCGGGTAAAGCTGGCGCCGGACATCGCCTACGACACGCCGAACCCGGGGTCGGCCGGCAGCTCGACCTATGACGATTCCTGGGTGTTCAACGGTGCCCTGGACCGTTACGACTTCAAGCTGGTGGGCAAGAAGGAAATGTACGTCCCGTACAACACCTACAAGTTGAACTACCACAAGGTGGCCGCAGACGTGACCACCCCCAACCACGTCAATCCCGACCTGATGCGCTGGGAACTGCACCGCGTGTGGGTCGTGGAAGCGACCCTGAAGCCGGGCAAGCGCCACATCTACAGCAAGCGCACCTTCTACCTCGATGAGGACAGCTGGATTGCCCTGGCTTCGGACGAATACGACGCCAGCGGCAAGCTGTACCGCGGCGCCTTCGCCCACATGGCCTACAGCTACGACGTGCAGGCACCGAACTCGGACAACCACCTGTTCTACGACTTCATCACCGGTAGCTACAACATTACCGGGATGTACGGGCCGTACGGCGGTGTGAAGTACATCGAGCCGCTCTCCAAGGCCCAGTGGGCTCCGGAATCGCTGGCCGGTGCCGGAATCCGCTGACAGAACTCCATGTGGTATTTGCCATCGGGGAGAGGCCACACCTCTTCCGGTGGCTTTTTTTATCCGGGAAACAGCGATGAACAAATTCAGATGGATAGTGCTCATTGCACTGGGTGCCGCGTTGGCCTTGCCTTTTACCCGTGCCGTGGTGGCGGCGGATTTCGCCGATACCCTCGACCGGCCGGCGTTGCAGACCGACAAGGCGCTGCATGGCATTTTCACGGGACTGGCCAGTGCCGGCGGGCGCCTGGTCGCGGTCGGCCAGCGTGGCCACATTTTCTATTCGGACGACGCAGGCCTGCAATGGCGTCAAGCCAGGGTACCGGTCAGCTCTGACCTGGTGGCCGTGCATTTCCCCAGTCCGTCCCAGGGCTGGGCCGTTGGCCATGACGGCGTGGTGTTGCACAGCAGCGACGCGGGCGAAAACTGGAGCCGTCAATTCGACGGCCGCGACGTCGGCTCGACCCTGCTCGCGTATTACCGCAAGCAAGCCGCGGCTCGGCCGGACGACGAGGCGGTCGCAAGCTTGTTGGCCGATGCCCAGCGCATGTTCGAAGAGGGCGCCGACAAGCCGTTCCTCGATGTGTGGTTCGAGAATGACCAGGTCGGTTACATCGTCGGCGCCTTCAACCTGATTTTCCGTACCGACAATGGTGGCCGCAGCTGGACGCCGTGGCTGGACCGGACCGACAACCCCAGTGCCTTGAACCTGTACGCCTTGCGCCCGGCCGGCAATGAACTGTTCGTTGTCGGCGAGCAGGGCCTGGTACTCAAGTTCGACCCGGCCAGCGAGCGTTTCAAGGCCA
Source organism: Pseudomonas sp. GW821-FHT02A08 (assembly GCF_059422045.1). Lineage (NCBI taxonomy): Bacteria > Pseudomonadati > Pseudomonadota > Gammaproteobacteria > Pseudomonadales > Pseudomonadaceae > Pseudomonas > Pseudomonas sp. GW821-FHT02A08. Next base: position 3,039 of record NZ_JBWKWD010000003.1, on the reverse strand, counting down.
CCCCCACGCCCTACAACGGCAGTTTTTTCGGCATTGTCGGCAAGCCCGGCGCGGTACTGGTGTTCGGTCTGCGCGGCAACGCCTACCGCAGCGCCGATGGCGGCGCCAACTGGAACAAGGTCGAGCTCGGCCTGCCCCTGAGCATCACCGCCGGCACGGTCACTGCAAACGGACGGATCATCCTGTTGAGCCAGGCCGGTCATGTACTGGTCAGCAACGACGATGGCACAAGCTTCAACCTGCAAGCGAATAACGGCCTGGCGCCGGTGGCCGCGGCGCAAGTGTCGACGGCCGGTGCACTGGTTCTGGCCGGCGCCCGCGGTCTTCGCCAAATACCCCTCGAATAAGCCCACCTGCGTACAACAAAAGAGACAAGACACGATATGGGTACCTACGAACTCGATACGATGCCGGTGGTGCGGGAGCTCAAGGGCTTCGACGCCCGTTCCGGCAACCTGCTCGAACGCTTGATCTTCAACAACCGCCTGCTGGTGGTGCTGAGTTGCCTGGTGATCACCGTGCTGCTCGGTTACTTCGCGGCCACTCGCCTGAGCCTGACTGCCAGTTTCGAAAAAATGCTGCCGCAAAGCCAGCCGTTCATTCAGAACTACCTGGAAAATCGCCAGTCCTTGCGCGGGCTCGGCAATGCGGTACGGGTGGTGGTAGAAAACACCGAAGGCGATATCTTCGACCCGCAATACCTCGATGTGCTCAAGCAGATCAACGACACCCTGTTCGTGACCCCGGGGGTGGACCGTGCCTGGGTCAAGTCGCTGTGGACGCCGGCGGTGCGCTGGACCGAAGTGACCGAAGAGGGGTTTCGCGGCGGGCCGGTAATGCCCGATGCCTACGACGGCTCGGCCAAGGGCGTCGAACAGCTGCGCTTGAACATCGCCCGCTCCGGCATCGTCGGCAGCCTGGTGGGTAACAACTTCAAGTCGAGCATGATTTTTGTGCCCCTGCTGGAGAAAGATCCGGTCACCGGCCAGGCCATCGACTACCACGCTTTCTCGCGGGTTCTCGAAGAGCAATTGCGTAACAAGTACGAGTTCGCCGGCAGCAGCGATGCCCATGCCCGGGGCGAGGAGGGCAAGGGCCCGATCAAAGTCCGCGTGATCGGCTTCGCCAAGCTGGTCGGCGACCTGATCGACGGCCTGGTGCTGGTGATGATGTACTTTGGCGCTGCTGCGCTGATCGCCACGTCGATCATCTATTTCTTCACCCGCTGCGTGCGCAGCACGACGTTGGTAATTCTCTGCTCGGTGATCGCCGTGGCCTGGCAGCTGGGTCTGGTCGCGCTGATGGGTTATGCGCTCGACCCGTTCTCGATCCTGGTGCCGTTCCTGGTGTTCGCCATCGGCGTGTCCCACGGCGCGCAGAAAATGAACGGCATCATGCAGGATGTGGGGCGCGGCACACACCAACTGGTCGCGGCGCGCTACACCTTTCGCCGCCTGTTCCTGGCGGGGCTCACGGCCTTGCTCGCCGATGCGGTCGGCTTTGCCGTGCTGATGCTGATCGACATCCCGGTGATCCAGGACCTGGCCGTCACCGCCAGCATCGGTGTGGCGGTGTTGATCTTCACCAATCTGGTGCTGTTGCCGGTGCTGCTGTCGTATTGCGGTGTCAGCCGCAAGGCGGCGGCGCGCAGCCTGCGTCAGGAAGACAAGGAACTGCACGGCAAGGGCCTGGGCAATCTGTGGAGCCTGCTCGACCGCTTCACCGAGCGCCGCTGGGCCACAGTCGCAGTGATCGTCGCCGGGTTGCTGGCGGCGGGCGGGTTCATGGTCAGCACCCAGTTGCAGATCGGCGACCTCGATCCCGGCGCGCCCGAGCTGCGCGCAGACTCCCGTTACAATCGCGACAATGCCTACATCACCGACAACTACTCGCTGTCCAGCGACCAGTTCGCCGTGATGGTCAAGACCGCGAGCGAGGGTTGCCTGAAGTACGAGACCCTGGTCGAGGCCGACCGTCTCGGCTGGCTGTTGCAACAGCAGCCGGGGGTACAGACCACCGTGTCGCTGGTCAACGCCGTACGGCAGATCACCGCGGGTTCCTATGAAGGAAACCCGAAGATGCTGACCATCGCGCGCAATCAGGACGTACTCAACTATGGCGCGCAACAGGCCTCGGTGAACAACCCTGAACTGTTCAACAGCGACTGCTCGATGATGCCGGTGGTGGCCTACCTGGCCGACCACAAGGCACAGACCCTCGAACATGTGGTCAGTGTCGCCGCAGCCTTCGCTCGCGAACACAGCAACGGTGAACGCCAGTTCATGCTCGCGGCCGGCAGCGCGGGGATCGAAGCGGCGACCAACATCGTGGTCCGCGAGGCCAACCGCACCATGCTGGTGTACGTGTATGGCGCGGTGATCGTGCTGTGCTTCATCACCTTTCGCAGCTGGCGCGCGGTCGTCGTGGCGGTGGTGCCGTTGATGTTGACGTCAGTGCTCTGCGAGGCGTTGATGGTCTGTCTTGGCATGGGCGTGAAAGTGGCCACGCTGCCAGTGATCGCCCTGGGCGTGGGGATCGGCGTGGATTACGCGCTGTACCTGCTCAGTGTGCAGCTGGCCCAACAGCGTGCCGGCCTGTCGTTGACCGAGGCTTACAAGAACTCGGTGGCGTTCACCGGCAAGGTGGTCGCTCTGGTGGGCATCACCCTGGCGGCGGGCGTCATCACCTGGGCCTGGTCGCCGATCAAGTTCCAGGCGGATATGGGCATCTTGCTGACCTTCATGTTCATCTGGAACATGATCGGTGCGCTGGTGCTGATACCGGCGTTGTCGCACTTCTTGCTCAGGAAGGCTCGCTAATCTGCCTGCGATTTCCTGTAGGAGCTGCCGAAGGCTGCGATCTTTTGATCTTGGCGGCCTTCGGGCCGAACAGGCTCTCTGTTCGTGTGCATATCCATTCCTGCGATAACGACCACTAATGGTTCCGCCCATACGGCGGGCTCTGTAGGAGCGAGCTTGCTCGCGATGGAGGTCAACGATGATGCGGGGAGCCTGACACCCTGCGGTGCTCTCAGGTTTT